>JBKJQC010000102.1:0-3579 GCA_046593995.1 Polyangiales bacterium | reverse complement strand
GTCGTCGAGCGTCCGATCGTGCCACGGCATCTCGGCTGGGGGCTCGGCGCTTTCATCGCGTACGGACACCGGCCGGTCGTCGTCCATGACCGAACGCGGGACGAGATCGTCGCCGCGCCGCTACAGAACGCGTTGAGCGTCGACGCGGTGGGATCGATCGGGCTCTTCGACTTCCTCGAGCTCGCGGCGCACGTACCGCTCCGGCCCGTGTGGAGCGGTGACGATTTCGTCGCGGGAGGTCAGGCGCTGCGCTCCCGCGGAGGGCTCGGCGACATACGCTTCGTGCCCAAGCTCGGGATCCTCGATCGCGGCACCGAGTCGTTCCACTTCTCGCTCGGCGCTGCGCTCCCGACGTCGTTCCCGACCGGGAGCGGCAGCGCGCTTCGTGGCTCGGGCGGCGTCTCGATCGAGCCGCGCCTCCTCTTCGGAATCGGCGGCGCGCGCTGGGACGTCATCTTCAGCGGCGGTTACCTCGCGCGGACCGGCAGCAGCAACCTGGCGGGCAAGAGCGAGATCACGTTCGGGAGTGCGTTCACCTACGCGCTCGTCCAAGGATCGACGCCCATCGACCTGCAGCTCGAGCTCTACGGCGCGCACCTCCCGGACGCGGCCACGCAAGGGAGCAAGACGCCCGTCGAGACGCTGCTCGGCGCGATCATCTGGCCGACCGAGCACCTGAGCCTCTACCTCGGCGGCGGCCCCGGGCTCACGTCGGGGCTCGGATCGCCCGACTTTCGCGCTGCGTTCGGTGTTCGCTTCGGCGACCGCATCCCCGGTCGCGACCGTTTCAAGGAACGCGCGAGCGACCGCGACGGAGACGGCGTCCCGAACGAGCAGGACAAGTGCCCCGATCAAGCGGAGGACAAGGACGGCTTCGAGGACGCGGACGGGTGTCCCGATCCGGACAACGATCATGACGGCATCCTCGACGAGGTGGACGAGTGCCCCGATCAAGGAGAAGAGGTCGGCGGTGATGGTGACGGCTGCCCGGACAAGGGAAAGATCATCGTCGAGGACGGACGCCTCATCGTCATCGGGAAGGTGCAGTTCGACTCGGGGTCGTCGCACATCGCGAAGAAGTCGGAGCCTCTGATCGACGATCTGGCGACCGTCCTCAAGGCGCACCCCGAGATCAAGAAGATCCGCATCGGCGGGCACACCGACGACCGCGGCCCGAAAGAGGTCAACGAGAAGCTCTCGAAGGAGCGCGCGGACGCAACGAAGGCGGCGCTCGTCAAGCGCGGCATCGATCCGAACCGCCTCGAGACGGAGGGGTTCGGGCCGAACAAGCCGATGGCGCCGAACGACAGCGCCGTGGGCCGAGCGCGCAATCGGCGCGTGGATTTCACGGTGATCAAGTGAGGAGGCAAGCCGTGATCTCGAGAACACTGTTGCTCTCGTGCGCCGCAGCGATCGTGCTCGGAGCGTCCACGGCGCGCGCGCAGACATTCCCCGGCGACGATCGGTACGCGCCCCTCCCTTGCGGCGCGGGCGTGATGATCGACGCGCACCGAGATCAGGCCGGCGCGCTCGGCGAGCGCGACATCGTCGGTGACGTGCTGACGCCGGCCGGCTTTCGCGCGAGCGACGACCAGTTCGTCTACTTTCGGATGCGTCTCGACCAGGATCCCGCTCCGGCGAAGAATCCCCGTCCGTTCGCGTGGGCGTTCGAGATCGACATCGACGGCAACCGGAGCAGCTACGAGCTCTTGGTGGTGCTCGACGGATCGAGCAAGACGATCGCCGTCCATCGCAACGCCACCACGACGCTGCAGAACGATCCGAACGATCCGCCCGACACGCCACCGGTCGCGACCTTTCCCTTCGCGACGCACGGACGGTCGGTCTCGGCGGCCGGCTCGTCGTACGGCGCAGACGCGGACTTCTTCCTCGACCTCGCGGTTCCGTGGGCCACGCTCGAGCCGCTCGGTCTGACGCGCACCAAGCCTGTCGTCGTGTGGGCGGTCACGGCGACGAACGGAGCGAGCCTCAACGGCGACCTCGCGTGCCACGACGGTGCGGGCGGCGCACCGAACCTCTCGAGCGCGGCGCCGCAGCCGACGGCGCTCGATCCCGTGGTCGACACCGATCGTGACGGATGGTCCGACGCGACCGAGATCTCGGCCGGCACCGATCCGAACAACGCGTCCAGTCACCCGAGCGGTACCCCACCTCCGCTCGCCGGCGCGCCGCCGCCCGTGCTGCAGGGCGCCGGCGGCTGCACGAGCGCGCGCGCAGCGGCGCCCTCGATCGGACTCGGAGCGTGGCTGGCCGTAGCCATCGCCGCGCGCGTGCGCCGGCGCGTCACAGCGAGGTGATGGCCGGCGTGCGTCGTGTCGTTCCGGGGAGGCAATGGCGCGCCTCATCACGGTCAGACTCGCGGTGCGCGACAGCCTCGACATGCGCAAGGACTGCGCGAGGACGAAGTCGACCACCGCGGCGTTTGCAACGGGCCGAAGAGGCCGGATCGACCGAGCGGAAGGCCGGCCGCCCCGCGCCCTCGCGACGTCCCCGTGGGAGCGTATCCCGAGGCGAGTTGTCGGGGCACGTGCGGATCGCTCATCTTGATTCGGTGAATATGTTCTGCGTGCCCATGAATGCACACATGACGGCGTTCGAATCGCCGCGCCCCCCCCGCCGGTCCCGGGCGGGCCCTGGTTGCACCGTTCGCTCGACATGGCGCGCGCGTTCGAGCTCAACGTCGCGCGCTCGGCGAAGCTCGATTAGAACGTCGTGCCGAGACTGTGGCAGGTGCTGCCGCCGGACTGCGCCGTGCACTGGCCCATCTCTGGAGCGACGCACACCACTTGCGGGCAGATCCTGATCTGACACGTACCCTTGGTCACGAGCGCGTCCCACGCTTTGCGCAGCGCCTGCATCTTCGCGTAGGCGTCGGTCGCGGGGTTCACGACGGCGCTGCAGGTGTCGCAGAAATTCTCCGAGATGAACGTGCCGCACTCGCCGTCGCACCGGCACTCTTGCGCGTCCGGCAGCAGCGCTACGTACTTGGCTTCGAGGTCGTCGCACGAGAGCCCGTCGGTGACGATCGTCGCGGTGCTCGGCGCACGCGGGCAGCCGTTCGCCGTGTCCGTCGCGGCGTCCTTCGTGTCGGTGCCCTGATCGGCCCGTGCGTCGCGCGCATCATTCATCGCGTCGGACGCTGCGTCGACGACGGCGCTGTCCTGCACGCTCGAGTCTTGCGTCTTCGTGTCCTGGAGATTCGCATCCGGCTTTGCTGCGTCGGCCGAGTCGGTCGCGACGACGTCCGGGAGTGGCGAATCGGTCGCGCTGTCCTTGGTGGTCGAGGAGTCCACGGTCGAGGAGTCCACGGTCGAGGTGTCGACGGTCGTGGAGTCGACGGTCGTGGAGTCGACGGTCGAGGAGTCTACGGTCGTGGAGTCGACTGGCGCTGTGTCCTCGACCGTCGGACCATCGCCCGTGCTCGCGCTGTCCGAGCCGGCGGCGGTGTCGTCGGAGGGCGCGCCCACCACCGCCGTGTCCCCCGACACCGCCACCGAGTTCCCGAAGAGGTCGGATGCGGCGGCGTCGGAGGCGAACAGGTGGGCCTGCTCGGCCCAG
>JBKJQC010000004.1:0-19543 GCA_046593995.1 Polyangiales bacterium | reverse complement strand
AACACGGAGGCGCGGAGGCGCGGAGGCGAGAGGAGGTCGTGAAGGTCTGCCGGACGCAGCAAGGACCGTGACGTCTCTTCTCTCGACCAAAGCGTCACGCCGTTGGAACGACAGCTCGCCGGGCGGTGAAGGTGGCCGTCGGCAGAAACGCTCGATTCTCCGTGCCTCCGTGCCTCCGTGCCTCCGTGTTCAATCCGTTACTTCGTGCTCGCTGCTGCTTTGGGGGCGGCGTTCGCGGAGGCCTTCGGCGGTGCGCTCGGAGAGATCGAGGAGACGCCGGATGCCGACGGGGCAGCCTTCGGCTCCGGCCCGAGCTTGAGGAGCTCGACGTCGAACACGAGCATGCCCGCGGGCGCGCCGGCCTGGCCCTTGTACGCGAGCTCCTGCGGGATCCAGAAGCGACGCTGCTCGCCTTCGACCATCAGCTGCACGCCCTCGGTCCAGCCGGCGATGACCATGTCGAGCTCGAACTTCGCGGGCTCGCCGCGCTCGACCGAGCTGTCGAACATCTTCCCGTCGGTGGTCCAGCCCGTGTAGTGGACCTCGACCTCTTGGTTCGACTTCGGGTGCACCGCGCCGGTGCCCTTCTTCAGGACCTTCGACGCGAGGCCGCTCTTCTCCTTCTTCGCGTCGGCCGGAGCGGCGGCGACGTCCGGCGGCGCGGGGAGCGGGTTCTTCACCTCGAGGAGCTCGATGTCGAACACGAGCATGCCCTGCGGACGACCCGGCTTGCCCTTGTACGCGAGCTCCTCGGGGATCCAGAAGCGACGCTTCTCGCCGACGACCATGAGCTGCACGCCCTCGGTCCACCCCTTGATGACGCCGTTGAGCGGGAACGTCGCGGGCTGACCGCGCTGGACCGAGCTGTCGAACGACTTCCCGTCGGTGGTCCACCCCGTGTAGTGGACCTTCACCTTCGACTCGGCGTTCGGCTTGTCGGTGCCGGTGCCCTTCTGCAGCACCTTCGCAGCGATTCCCGACGCGGTCTTCTCGGCATCGGCGGGAGGCGCGGCGACGTCCGGCGGCGCGGGGATCTGCGGCTTCTCCGGCGCCGTCGGCATCGGCTTGGCCGAGCCCGCGACGGTGGTCGAAGCGGCGGGGTCGGGTTTCGACAAGTCCGGCGGACCCTTTTCGCAGCCGAACGAGAGGAGGAGCAGGACGGTGCACGAGGCGAGGACGGTCTTCACGGCGCGGAAAGGAGCACGCCCCGCGCGCGACGACAAGTTTCACCCGCCCGATTCGCGGACGGTCACGCGGTGAGCCGGACCGGCCGCCCGCTCGTCTCCGCCTGCGCCCCGCGCCCAGAGCTCGAACGTCGCCTCCCACTTCCCGTCGCGTCGCACGAGCTCGACGATCCCGAAGTTGTTCCGCAGCTCGTGGAAGTGGGCGTGCACCGGCCAGCGCGGCGCGACATTGGTGACGCGGCTCACGAGCTCGCACTTCAGCCGCTGGGCGAGGCCCGCCTCGTTCGTGATCGCGCTCGAGACCCACTGCGGGAGGAGCTGCTGTTCGCCGCCGTCCGAGCGGGCGTGCACGTCGATCGCCGCGCCGATGTGGATGTCCCCGGAGAGCACGATGACGTTCGGCGCGGCGAGGAGGAGCGCCATCATTCGTTCGAGCTCGGCGTGGAATGCGTCGGCGGACCAGCGATCATGGAACGCAGGCGGGATCGCGGAGGCGAGCGCCGACCCCCGCTGAGTCATGCGTTCGACGAGCGTGTCCGGCGTATGGTGGAGCGGCACCGAGCTCACGACGAAGCGCATGCGCCCGTGCGTGCGCGCGAGCCATGCCTCGAAGTCGCTCCACTGGCGCTCTCCGAGGAGCACCTTCTTCTCGAAGTCGCGCTGGCCGCGGAGATCGAGGACGAAGAACGAGGCCGGGCCTGCGTCGAACGCGTAATGCAGCTGTTCGGTGCGCGGGTTGTGCGCATGTTGATACTCGACGTATGCGCGTCTCGCCGCGTCGACCATCGCGTCGTGCACCGCGCGGTCGGCCTCGTCCACCGGGACCGAGCCGTGCACGTCGCGGATCTCGCCGTCGTCCCACACCATGTAGCTCGGGATCGACTGGTGCAGCCCGCGCAGCGCCGGGACCCCGAAGAAGCCGCGATAGAGGGCGCGGAAGAGCCCGAGCGCGTCGACGTCCTCCCCGCGGGCGTGCGCTTCCCGCGCGATGCGCCATCCGTCGATCGCAGGGTAGTGCGCGGCGTCGGCGTAGATCTGGTCGCCGAGGTGGATGACGAAGCGTGCGTCGCGCATCGCGATCGCGTCGCGGAGCGCATCGATCATGTCGACACTCGACGCGTAGGCCACGCTGCCGTCGTCTGCGATGGTGAACGGCAGATGGCAGCTCGTGAACGCGAAGCAGAGCCGCTCGGGGTCGACGGGGAGCGTGCGGAAGGTGCCGCGCAGGTCGGTGCCGCGCACCGCGACCTCGTAGCGCACGTCGGGGGAGAGGCCGTCGACGTCGACGACGGCGGTGTGATCGGCCTCCGGGGTGGTACGGAACCGGAGCGTGCGACCGCCGATGGCGAGCTCGAGCGGTCCCTCGCCGACGGGAGTGACGTGACGGACCCAGATGCGCGCGTGCAGCGCGTCGACGTGTCCGATGATCAGGCCGTCGTCGAGCGAGGCGGGGAAGGGGAGGTCCACGGCTCGCTTCGATGCCGTCAGGCGATGGCGACGCGCGTCGCGACGAGCGCAGCGCGCTCGCGGGCCGTGAGCGGCCGTCGCGCGAGGACCGTCGAGGGACCGACGTCGAGCTCGAGCGGCCCCTCACCGAGCGGGAGCAGGAGGTGCTGGGCGAGGAGGAGCGCGACGTCACGCCGCTCGCGCGTGGCGGCGCCCCAGATCGTCGCGGATGCACGCCAGCAGGGCGCGCCCTCGACTCCGTGCCGCGATGGCCACTCGACCGCGAGGATCGAGGTCAGCGTCTTGCGGCCGTCGATCGTGTGCCACGCGCGACACGACGGGGGCGGGACCGCGCCGGCGCTGCGGAGGGGAGCGAGCAGGGCCGCACGGACGCGGGGAGCCTCGGCGCCCGGGCGCCGGAAGATCGTCTCGTCAGGACGGCCGTTGTCGTTCTCGGCGAGGAGGTCGAGGACGGGGGACATGCGGTCGAGCTTCCTCGACACGCCCCACGCGGGCCAAGCCGGCGATGGACAGGAAATGTCCGCGGGGACATTTCCTGGCGGCTCACTCCCCGTCGCTCCACCCCTCGTCGATCGCCTCCTCGGAGGCCCGCTCCTTCACGACGACCGGCGCGACGCGGCGGGTCTTCGCACCACCGTACGCGAGCCACGACAGCACGTCGGCGGCCGGCTGCTCCGGACGTGTCGGGCGGCTGCTGTCCAGCGGCGGTCGTTCGGAGACAGGGTGGTCCATCACCCAAGAGCGTGAACCCAGTCGCGCGCCGTCGCACGATGGTTCGACGCGTCTAGAGACGTCGTTCGTCCCGCGAGGGCGCTACGCTGTCCCTCGTGGCTCGGATCCTCCTCGTCGACGACGACCTCGCGGTGCGGAGCGCGCTCGCCAGGGTGCTCTCCTTCGGCCACGAGGTCACGACCGCCGAATCGGTTCGCGCGGCGCTCGCCGAGATCACCGGAGCGGCGACTTCGTTCGACGTCGTCGTGTGTGACGTCGTGATGCCCGGCGAGAGCGGGCTGGTGCTGCAGTCCGCAGTCGCTGCGATCGACCCAGCCCTCGCGCGCCGCTTCGTGTTCATCACCGGTGGAACGACGAGCGAGCAGGAGGTCCAGGCGCTCGGGCTCGAGGTCGTCCTCAAGCCGTTCTCGACCGCGGCGCTCGAGGCCGCGGTCGTACGCACGCTCGCGCGCGCCGCCGCCTGACTCACTTCTTCTTCTTGGAGTCGTAGGTCGCGTCGCCGATGAGCACGAGCTGCAGCTGCGAGTCGAGCGGCTCGCGATCGCCGATCGGCATGCGCACGTAGCGGAGATTGAAGTTCATGCCGAGCGCGAAGCCCTTGCCGATCCTGTTGATCAGGCTCGCGAAGCCGAACATGCGGAAGTCCCCCTTGTTGTTCACGGCGTAGAGACCCTCGGCCCCGACCTCGAAGTTCAACGTCTCGTTCAGGTTGATCACGGTGCCAACCGCGAGGGTGGGCGAATAGAGCCATCGTTGGGTGGGCAGTCCGTCCTCACGCGCAGCGCGGTCGAGGAGCAGCCACTCGCGCATCAGGCGAAATCCGGCCTCGGCGTAGAGCTCGAACGGCTCGGTCGCGAACAAGGTCCGTGTCACGCCGACGTCCCCCGCGGCGCGAGCGCGGAACCCCGATCCGCTGTCGCGGAAGAACTGCCCGCCGACGAACACGGTGCTCTTCTCCAAGACGAAGCGGTCGTAGCGCGCGCGCGTGTACCAGAGCGAGTCTGCGACATAGGTCGTCTCTTCGGCGTCGGGATCCGAGCTTGCGGGCGACGCGGTCGCGCGCGAGTAGTTTGCGACGCCGCTCCACGTGAGCTGGTTGTTCCCGCGACGGATCGCGAAGCGCGCTTGCGAGTTGGCCGCGTAGGCCTTGGTGTTGCCGGTCGACCAGCTGCCACCGACCTGCGCCGATAGGCGCATCTTGTCGTTCGACTTCCCTTCTTCCTCGATCGGCGGCGCGACGTCCTGGGACTGCGCGGCGGCGGAGCGTGCGACGGTGAGCACGAAGACCATCGCGCAAATGCGTTTCATCGGGGTCGTGCGATGCAGAAGCGTCGCGACGATCGCTCGCGCTCAACCGAGCGCGATGACGAGGATCAGCGCGAGACCGAACGCGATCAACGCCGCCGAACTCGGTGGGGGTGTGGATCCCTGCGCCCGGTCGCCCCCGGCGACGAGACGCGATCGCCCTCCGGATCTGCGCGAATCGCACGGTGGACGAGAGAAAAACCAGCACCGCGAGCCCCACGAGCGCAGTCCCGAACCACATCGTTCCGTGCACGGAGCGGAGCGCCGACCCTGCAGTCGCGGTGCCGTTCGGTATCGCGCCCACGATGTAGCCGAACCGAGCGACGACGAAGCCGAACCCCATCAACGCGAGACCCGTGCGCACCCAAGCGAGGTGCGCTCGTTGCTCTGGTGCTCGCGGAGCTCGTCGGAGCTGATGTCGGTGCTCGAACGGTCGCGGGAGTCGGTCACTCGATCATGAATTGCAGCGATCACACCGCTCGACCTGTGCGGTCTGCGCGCATCGAGCATCACACTGCGAAGGGCCGGCGCGGGTGCTTCGTGCACGCGCCCAGGTAGAACATCGTCACGGCTGGCCTCGACACGTGTCCCCGGAAGGAGGAACCTGAGAGTATGCAGACGCTCCTCGTGGTCGAAGACGACCCCGTCATGCACGAGGCGCTCGCCGAGCTGCTTCGCCTCGAAGGCTACGAGGTGGTGTCGGTGCGGACGATCGCCGATGCGACGCGCATCCTCGATGCGTGCATCCTCGACGGGGCGCTCGTCGACTGGTGGATCAACGGCGTGCGCTGCGACGACCTCGTCGCCGATCTCGCCGCGCGCGGGATCACGACCGTGCTGCTTTCCGCTCACACCGACGCGCGCGCGTTCGCCGAGGAACTCGGCGTCCCCTGCGTCCACAAGCCGTTCGTCGTGGACCAGCTCGTCGGCATCGTGTCCGGCGCGATCTCACGACGCAGTCTGCGCAAGATGGCCATTTCGCGCCTCGGCAGCTGACGGGCGCGGGGGCACGGCACCGCCGAGCTCTGCTTGCGGCGGCGATAAATTCGTCACCCGAAGTCGCCTCCGCCGAGCAAATCGCATGGGCGCGGCATCGCACTCGAGGAACACCACCCCGGGGGCCGGTTTGGAACATGCCATCGTGATTGATCAGGACGGCTGGATCGTCGGGATCTGCGCCACGCTCGGGGAAGCGACCCAACGAGCGAAGCTACTCAATTCCATGCGGATGACCGGTCCGCTCGGGTTGACGCGGAGCTTCAAGGTCGTGCCCGTCTCGAACGAGACCCACCACCAGGCCTCCATGCGTCACCTCCTCGTCTGGCGCGAAGGTGACGCGAGCTGAGCGCTGCTCGGGTGACGCTTTGTGGGCCGCGTGCCCGGTGTTCTGAGAGAACACGAGAAGTGTTCGCTCGGCTGCTCGCGCGCATGTTCTTGTTCGTCACGTCACGCGAGGCGCTCCTCGTCCTCGGAGTGTTCCTCGCGCTGCTCTCGCTCCCGATGATCCTCGAGCAGTGGCGGTTCGTCCGCGACTATACGCATCTGACTGCGACCGATCCGATGATCGAGGAGATGGAGGGCATCGTCGATGGCCTCGCGGGGATCCTCGTCGCAGCGGGCGTCTTCATGGAGAGCCGCGACACCATCCGCAAGATGGCGCTCCCGCCGTCGCCCGCTTCCGGTCACTCTGCTCACGAGGCCGCTTCGTCCTCGACGACGCCCTCGACGATGAGCGACGCCGTCGAGACGCGCCTCAACGAGGTCGCGCACCAGAACGGAATGGGAATCCTCCTCGTCGGCCTCCTGATGGAGATCGGCACGCTCCTCATCGGTCTCCCACGGCGCGTGATCGACGCGAAAGCTTTCGAGCGCGGGATCTTCGGCGCGTGCTTCGTGCTCAGCGTGCTCGCGTTGGTGATCCTCTACGACTTGGTGAAAGACTACCTGCTCACCTATCGCATGA
Organism: Polyangiales bacterium; assembly: GCA_046593995.1. GTDB lineage: Bacteria > Myxococcota_A > Polyangia > Polyangiales > JADJMO01 > JALHOE01. The sequence continues at coordinate 12,892 of JBKJQC010000004.1, read as the reverse complement.
AGCGCGACGAGCCCGCGATTTCCCGCCGCGGTTAGCCCAGGTCCGCCTTCAGCGCGTCGACCACGCCCGACGAAAATCTCAGAAGACACCGCTCAGCGAGAAGGTCGCTCCGTAGGGGGACGCCGAGGCCGACGCCTGCACGGGAGACTTGCTCTCCGACTTGTCACCGAGCTTCAGGACCACGCCGGTGACCGCGACCGCTCCGCCGACCACGAGGCCCACGATGCCTCCGGTGCGGACGGCGCGCCAGCTCGCCGCCGAGTCGGAAGCGCGCTGGGCTGCCTCCTGCTCCGCGACGCTCGTCCCCGGCGCTGCCTCCACGCAGTACGTGCCTTCGTAGCGCCATCCCGCGCGACCGCAGTAGGCGGCGACATCGGAGTCGAACTTCGACACGCGCGTCGCGGCGTAGATCCACGTGACCGCGGACACGACGATCAGGCTCCCACCCGTGATCATCAGCGTCGTCGGCAGCGCGCTGCTCGTCGGGCGGCCGTCGTCGGGTCGCGCCGGCGGCGGCGGAGCGGGGGGTGGAGCGACCGGCTCGGGAGGGGGTGGAGCGAGCTTCGCGGTGACGTCGACGTCGACGACGGTGCCTGCGTCTGCTTTGGGGTCGACGTCGACGGAGCGACCCTCGTGCTGCACCGTGACCCGTGCTCCGCCGGCGAAGATGACGAACGGAACGTCTCGGGGGAGGGTGCCGCGCACGCGACCTTCGATCAGCACCTTCGCCCCGCGGGACCGCGCAGCCGCAGACGCGCGACCTTCGGTGCGTGCTCGGTGAGGAACGTGTTGGCCTTCACCTTGGCCGGACCATCGAGGCCGAGAGCGATCGCGCCTTCGTACGCCTCGCACGCGAGATCGTCCTGCTTCAACCAGGCGGCGGCGCTGGCAATTTCGTATTTCGACTCCTTGCTCGCTCGGATCGCATCGGCTTCGCGGAACAGGCGCAGCGCCTCTTCCCAGCGTGCAGGATCGTTTTCGTCGAGCGCGTTCTCCTTCGCGGCCGCCGCGCGTGCCATCGCCGCGTCCCACGCGTCGGCGCGAGCGGGCAGGTGCGCGGTCACGAGCGCCAGTGACAACAGGAGTGCGAGTCCGCGCGTCAGTCCGAGGCGAGACGGCATCGACCCGCAATCATACGGGAGATTCGTGCTCGACGGAGGGCGTCGGCCTCAGTCGGCGCTGCAGCTCATCGACAGCCGAGCCGACCATTCTGCGGCGACGGCGACGCGGGGACTTCGGACTCCGGGGGCGGCAGCGAGACCGGCGGTGGCAGCGAGACCGGGGCGAGCCACGCGTGCACCGGCGGCTGCTCGTCGAGGAGCTCCTCGCAGATCACGTCGCCGCAGTACGTCACGACGACGCGACGCGCGAACGGACTCGCCTCTGCGGCGGCCGCGTGTGCGCTCTGCACCACTTCTTCGGCCGTCAGCGAGATCGAGCAGCGGATGCCTCGCGTGAGGACCTCCCCCTCGTCGTCGTACACGGCCCACGTCGCGTAGGCGCGGGACGGAGCGATGGACGGCGGCGGTGGTCTCACGATTGTGCCCTGTGCACCGGACGTGCCGTCAACCGCCGCTCGGCTGCGTCGTCGCCCGTGGGGGCGTTTCGCTTCGAGCGTTCGAAGTGTGCGTTCGCTGCCCTCACGACTGCCTCGGGCGTGGTGCGCTTCGGCTCGATCGCCCGCAATGCGCGGACGCCCGTGCGCGCCGTGCTCGGGCCCGGAGTTTCTCGACGAAGGGCGGAGGCGCCCGCACGCCGATACTTGCGATGAAGGCTTGCAACTACGGTCGGCAGCGCTCATCGCATGCACGCGGATGAGCGTCCCCTCGCGCCTCCTCTCATGGCCTCGTCCAGCCGACGCGAGCGAGTGCCCGCGTGGCAGCTCTTCATGGTCACGCGCACGCCGCAGGTGCAGCCGTGGCACGCGTTGTCGTTGCTGCCGCTGCTCGTCCTCGCGCGCTTCTCGGGCACGCGGGCAGCCGAGGTCGCCGCCGGCGCGATCTTCCTCGTGGAGTGTAGGCAGATCTTCGACGTCGTCCCGCTTCCGGGCGCGTGGCTCGCGGCGATCTTCCAGACCTGACGTTGCCTCGTGCCTGACCTACACGCCGCGCTCTCCACCATCCGCGACCGAGTGCGGGATGGTGAACCAGAAGCGGCTGCCTTTTCCGAGCTCGCTCTCGACCCCGACCTTGCCGCCGTGCGCCTCGATCACCTGGCGGACGATCATCAGACCGAGTCCGGTCCCCGCGACCGACCGCGCATCGACGACGCGCGCGTAGCGCTGGAACAGCACCGGCAGCGATCCGGACGCGATGCCGACGCCGCTGTCCTGCACGCTCACACGCACGTCGTTCTCGACGCGCTCGAGCTGCACATCGATGCGGCCGCCGGAGCCGGTGAACTTGATCGCGTTGCTGAGCAAGTTGGTGACGACCTGGCGGAGGCGGCGCGCGTCGCCGACGATCGGCTGCGCTTCGTGGCACCCGTGGCAGTGCAACGTCAGCCCGGAATCCTCGGCGACGCTGCGGAGGTGGTCCACCGCATCGACGACCACCGACGTGAGGTCCATCTCGACCGGCTCCACGCCGAGCCCCGAAGCGTCCACGCGCGCGAGATCCAGGAAGTCGCTGAGGAGCTCGGCCATCTGCTCGAGACGGCGGCGCACGAGCACGATCTCTTCGCGCACCTCGGCGGGCATCTCCCCGCGACGACCGCGGATCAGGCGCTCCGTGCGGAGGAGCACCGCCGCGAGCGGCGTGCGCAGATCGTGTGCGACGATCGAGTAGAAGTCGAGACGGCGCGCCTCCACGCCTCGTTCGGCGGTGACGTCGCGCAGCGCGACCGCCATACGGGTCTTCCCGTCGTCGGGCACCGGGCCTGCGACCGGCGAGTAGATGCGGTCGCCGAGGGTGACGTCGGGCATCACCGTGAGGCGCTCGTCCGTCGGCAAGGTCAGCCTCGGGAGGACGTCGCGGATGTCCCGGCCGACGACCTCGCGCTGATCGTCGAACGCGCGCATCGCGCTCTCGTTCGCGAAGACGACGCGTCCGGTCTCGTCGGTCATCAAGAGCGCGTCGGGCAGGTGGCGGAGCAAGAGCGCGACGCCCGCTTCGGCTTCCTCGGCGCGTCGTCGTAGTCCTGTCGAGCGGAGGAGCGACTCGACGCGCGCGACGAGCTCTTCGGGCGCGTAGGGCTTCTTCACGTAGTCGTTGGCGCCGGCCTCGAGCCCCTCCACGACGTCGCGCGTCTCGCTCTGGACCGTGAGGAGCAGGATCGGCAGCCGCGCCGTCGCCTCGTTCGACCGGAGATACCTGCAGATCTCGACGCCGGAGAGTCCCGGCATGTGCCAGTCGAGGACCAGCACGTCGGGTGACGTTCCGCTCGCGAGCTGCTCGACCATCGGCGGCCCCTCGCTGAACACGACCACATCGAAGCGATCGAGCGCGCGCTTCGCGAACCCTGCCTCGAGCGGGCTGTCGTCGACGATCCACACTCTCGCGCGACGGCTACCGTGATATGTGGTGTCGTCGGGCACGGTGATCGTCTCCGGAGCTTTCGCGCTGCAGCGGCGCGAACGCAAGACCATCAGGGTCTCCAGAACACTCACTCTCCCGAATTTCGGAGGGTTATTCTTGGCCGAGGTGCTTGTCGTCGACGATAGCAAGGTCATGCGCGACATGATCGTCGCGTGCTTGCGGAGCGTAGCGGGGCTGACGTTCACCCACGCGACCACGGGTCTGGAAGCTATCGAGCGTCTCTCGCTGAAGAAGTTCGACCTCGTCGTGCTCGACCTCAACATGCCCGACGTCGGCGGCATCGAGGTCCTCGAGTTCGTGCGCGGGCAGGACCAGCTCCGCGCGCTGCCGATCGTGGTCGTGACGACGCGCGGCGACGAAGCCTCCCGCACCAAGGCGCTCTCCGCCGGCGCAGACCGGTTCATGACGAAGCCCTTCACGCCGGACGGTATCGTGTCCGAGGTGACCGCACTGCTCGCTTCCGGTCGGCCGATCCCGTGACGGATCCCGTCGACCTGCGGGAGTTCGTCGGCGCCTTCGTCAACGAAGCGTCCGAGCACCTCGAGGTGACGACCGCGAAGCTCTTGCTGATCGAGACCGCGTCCCGCAACGGCGAACCGATGCTGCGCCACGTGCGCGACGTCTTCCGTGCGCTGCACACCATCAAGGGGCTCTCCGCGATGGTCGGGGTCGAGCCGGTCGTGACGCTCGCCCATCGCATGGAAGCCATCCTCCGCGCCGCCGATCGAGGGTCGACGCCGCTGACCCTCGAGGCGATCGACGCGCTCCTCGAAGGGACGCGCGCGATCGAGGCGCGCATCAAGGCGCTCAGCGCCGGGCGCCCCGTGCCCGATCCGCCCGCCGCGCTCGTGGCACGGCTCGACGCGATCGACACCGATCCTGCCCCGCCGGCGTCGGTGATCGGCCCGCTGGTCGAGCTCGAGCCCGCGCTGGCCGAGAAGCTCTCTCCCGCGGAGTACGAGCACCTCACGCAGGCGGCGGCCTCGGGCCTGAAGGCCTACCGCGCCGACTTCTTCCCCTCCCCCGCGCGCGCCGAGCAGGGCTTCACCATCAATCGCGTGCGCGAGCGCGTCCTCGCGATCGGCGAGCTCGTGAAGGTGATTCCGCTCTCGGTCCCGGCGAACGACCACGCCCCGGGCGGTCTCGCGTTCGTGCTGCTCGTCGTCACGAGCGGATCACGGAGCGACATCGCGACCGCCGTCGGGGTCGACGTCGACGCAGTGGTGCCGCTGATGAAGGCCCGCGCGACGACGGGCACGGTCGAAGCAGAGGTGCTCGAGCCGATCGACGACGCGCTCCTCGACGACGACACCGCCGTCGGAGAGCCGGCGCGCCGCGGCATCATCCGGGTCGACGTCAAGCGCCTCGATCACGCGATGGACGGACTCTCGGCCCTCGTCGTGAGCCGCTTCCGCCTCGCGCGTGAAGCAGCGCGGCTCACTGCCCTCGGCGTCGACGTGCGCAGCCTACAGGCGCTCCTCGCCGAGCACGGGCGACAGCTCCGGGATCTCCGCGCCGCGATCCTCAAGGTTCGCATGGTGCCGATCGCCGAGGTCCTCGACCGCGTGCCGATGATCGTGCGCAGCCTGCGGCGTGCGACGGGGAAGACGGTGCGCCTCGAGATCGTCGGGGGGCACGCCGAGCTCGACAAGGCCGTGGCCGAGCGGCTGTTCCCCGCCATCGTCCACCTCGTGCGGAACGCGGTCGATCACGCGATCGAGACGCCCGACGAGCGCGTTCGCAGAGGGAAGCGTGAAGAGGGCGTCGTGCGCGTGTCGTGCACCCAACACTCGAACGCGCGGCTCGTGCTCTCGGTGAGCGACGACGGCCGGGGGATCGATCGCGAGGCGGTCGCGCGACGCGCCGGCGTCGACACGCCGGAGACCGACGCCGAGCTCCTCGATCTGCTGTGTCGCCCGGGCCTGTCGACGCGCGACGAGGTCTCCACCGTGAGCGGCCGCGGGATGGGCCTCGACATCATCCGTCGCGTCGCGGTCGAGCAGCTCGGGGGCGAGCTGCTCGTGACGAGCACCTGGGGCGTCGGCACCACGTTCACGATGACGGTGCCGCTCACGGTGTCGATCGTCGACGCGTTCACGTTCGAGTGCGCCGGCCAACGCTTCGTGGTCCCGGTCGCCATCGTCGACGAGATCGTCGAGATCGATCCGCGCACCGCCGCACCGCTCGCCGGCACGGGCGGCGGCGTCCGGGTCTTCTTCCGGCGCGGCGAGTCGGTCCCGCTCCTGCGCCTCGAAGAGGTGTTCCGCCTCGGTGAGGAGCGCCCCGGCTCGCGCAAGGCGATCGTAGTCCGCCGCGCTGGCGAGCCGATCGCCTTCGCCGTCGATCGCATGCTCGGCCAGCAAGAGGTCGTCGTGCGGCCGCTCGAGGATCCCTTGGTCCAGGTCCCGGGAATCACCGGCGCTACCGATCTCGGCGATGGTCAGCCGACGCTGGTGGTCGATCTCGTCGCGCTCGGGGCGACCGTGCGTGTCGCGCGAGGAGCTCCGTCATGAGCACGCTGTATGTCGTCCTCGATGTCGCGGAGGCTCTCTACATCCTGCCGGCCTCGGACGTGCGGGAGCTCGAGACGTACGCGGGCGCGACGCCGGTCCCGGCTGCGCTCCCCTTCGTCGCCGGCGTGATGCACATCCGCGGGCGCGTGGTGCCGGTGGTCGATCTGCGCCGCCGGTTCGGTTTGCCGCCCGTCGAGCGAACGCTCGATACGCGTGTCGTCGTGACGGAGGTCGGAGACCGTTTGGTCGGTCTCGTAGCCGACCGGGCGCGAGAGCTCTTGAGGCAGACGGCGGACATCAAACCGCCGCCGCGCGTCATCGCAGAGCAGACGAGTGGATTCGTGAAGGGCATCGTGGAAGTCGAGAAGCGGATCTATCTGCTCCTCGATCTCGAACGGATCATTGGTGAGGAGCAGGACAATGGCGAACGAGACTTCCACCTCGACGACGGCGAGCCTCGACGCCGTGCACTCCCGCGCTGAGCGGATCACACGAGCGCTGAGCGCGATACACACCGGTACGCGTACGGCGACCGAGTCGCTGGACCGTGCCTCGAGCCGGAGCGACGAGCGCGCACGTGCGAGCGAGCAGGTGCGCCTGGCGGTCGAGGCCGTCGCGGGGGGGATCGAGCAGACCGCCACGGCGGTCGGCGGCATCGTCCGCGCGCAGACCACGATCGCCGAGGGCGCGCGGGCGCTGCAGCAGCTCTCCGAGTCGAACGCCGCCGGCATCGAAGAGGTGACGCGATCGATCGAGGGGACGCGCAAGGACGCGACGATGCTCGCGTCTGCGGTCGAGGAGGGCGTCGCGACCGTCGAGCAGGCGACCCGCTCGGTGCGCGGTGTAGCGAGCAACGCCGAGGATCTCGCCGCCGCGGCCGAGGAGCTCCTCGCGACGTGCGCCGAGACCAGCGCCGGCATCCGCGAGCTGAGCACGCGCGGTGACGCGAACGCGAGCACGATCGAACAGGTCGCCGCGACGATGGAGCAGATGGCGAAGGGCATCGCCCGCCTCGCGCAGGACGCCCGCGACGTCGGCGATCGAATGGGCAAGTTGACCGCGGACGTCGAGACCGTCGGGCGCGCCCTCGGCGACGTCGCCCGCGATGCGACGGACATGTCCTCGTCGGTCGAGCAGACGGCATCGACGACCGAGGAGCTCGCGCGCTCGGTCCGCGCCGCGGCCGATCAAGCCAAGGCGCTCCAGTCCGACGCCGCCGAGGCGGCGAGCGCGATCACGGAGATCGCCGCATCCGTCGAGGAAGTCGCAGCGACCGCCGAGAAGAGCGCCGCGACCATCGACGCGAGCGCTGCGACCATCGAAGAGCTCTCCCGCGCGGCCACCGCGAGCGCGCGCGCCGCCGACGAGATCAAGCAGCGCGCAGGCGTCAGCGCGACGGCCGCAGCAGAGCTCGAGAAGACCTCGCGCAAGCTCGCGTCGTCGACCGAGTCGGCGAAGAACGCGAGCGAGCGCGTCATCATCTCCGCGCGCGAAGGCGGCGCGGTCGTCGCGAAATCGATCGCCGGCTTCGTGAACATCCGCTCCGCGATCTCCGACGCGGCCACCGTCATCAAGGAGATGGGGAAGCGCGCCGAGGACATCGGCGACTTCGTGCAGACCATCAATTTGATCGCAGACCGCACGAACCTCCTCTCGCTCAATGCGAGCATCGAGGCCGCACGCGCCGGCGAGCACGGACGCGGCTTCGCGGTCGTCGCCGAAGAGATCCGAGCGCTCGCCGACCGCGCCGCGACGGCCAGCGGTGACATCGGCAAGGTCATCCGGAACCTCCAGGGCACGTCGCGCGATGCGATGACTGCCACCACCGAGGGCGTGCGCGCCGCGGAGGAGGGCTCCGCGCTCGCCACCGAGGCCGACCGCGCGCTCAACACCATCCTCTCGGGTATCGACGGCGTCGCGAGCAACGTCCGCGAGGTCTCGACGGCGATGGACGAACAGCTCCGCCTCGCTCAGACCGTGAGCGGCGCGACGCACGAAGTGACCGACCACGCGAGACGCGTGGCGGGGGCGGCCGAGGAGCAAGCGACCGCGACCCAGTCGCTGGCCCACGGCTCGGCCGAGATGCGGCGCAGCGCCAAGCACACGTCTCAGGCGACCGCCGAGCAGGCGCGAGCCCTTCGCGACCTCGTGAAAATCGCCGCGCGCTTGAGGACGAGCGCGGAGCACGTCTCCGGAGCAACGGCCGAGCAGGCGACCGCGGCCGCACAACTTGCGCGCGCCGGGCAGCAGATGCGGACCATCACGCATCGTACGGCGACGGCCATGACCGAACAGTCCATCGTCGTCGGAGCCATCACGGCGGCCGCCAAGGAGGTGCTCGCCTCCACCGCCCGCACCGTGGGGGGCCTCGGCGAGCAGGCGAAGGGCGCAGCAGAGACGGCGAAGGCGATGGACGACGCGCGCAAGGAAGCGATCGCGACGTCGCGCGCGGTGACCGAGCAGGCCAAAGCGTTGAAGCAGCTCGAAGAGGCTTCGCGTCAGGTCGCGAAGCTCGCGACCGACGTCCGTCGGGCGACGCAGGAGCAGGCGAAGGCGATGGTCGGGCTCGCCACCGCGAGCGACGCCTCGCGACGCATCGCGAAGCAGACCTCGCGCGCGCTCGACGAGCAGACCGACACGCTGCGCGCGCTCGCTGCGAACATCGTGAAGCAGAACACCTCGTTCGGTGCGATCGCGAGCCAGGCGGGCGAGCAGGCGAGCGGCGCCGAGCAGGTGGCCGTCACGAGCGGACAGATCCGCACGCGGGCGCGAGAGATCGTCACCTTCGTCACCCAACAGGCGAAGCTCGCCGCGGAGCTCGCGACCGAGCTCCACGCGACGAACGCCGTCCTCGTCAGCGTCGACGGATCGTGCGAGGAAGGTGGCCGCGAGGTCGCCGCCCTCGTGACCGTGCTCGCGGACGCGCGCGGCGCAGCTCCGAAGAACAACGGAGCGTGATGGCGAGTCCTCCGTCGCTCACGGCCGGTGATCGTGCCCAGATCGCAGAGGTCCACACGCTCGCGCATCGCGCCGACGTGCCTGCGCTGATCGAGCGGCTGCGCACCGACCGTTGGCCGGTCCGTCGCGCCGCGATCACCGCGCTCGCGGGGATCGGTCCTCCTGCGACGAAGCTCGTGTGCGCGACGTTGGTCCGAAGGCGCGACGACGAGGCGCAGGTCGCGGGTCTGGTCGACGTCCTCACGCTCTCCAAGGACGACGTGCTCGGCGCGCTCGAGCTCCTCGCTGCGAGCGAGAACGCGGCGGTCGTGTGCGACGCGGCGGCGATCATGGGGCGGCGTCGCAGCGTGGCGAGCGTCCCACTCCTCGCGAAGCTCACCGGGCACGACGACGACAACGTCGCCGTCGCCGCGATCGAGGCGCTCGGTCGCGTCGGCGGCGACGAGGCGCTCGACGCGCTCTTGACCTCCGCCGCGACGGGCTCGTTCTTCCGTGTCTTCCCGACGATCGACGTCCTCGGCCGCACCGGCGATGCGCGTGCGACCGAGGTCCTCTCGAAGCTGCTCGACGACCCGCTCTATGCACCCGAGGCGGCGCGCGCGCTCGGTCGCACCGGCGACGAACGCGCGATCGACGCGCTGTTGAAATTGCTGGTGCGCTCGACCGACGCCGTGGTTCGCGTCGCCGCAGTGGCGCTGACCGAGGTGCACGATCGGCTCTACGGCCGGTTCGGCATGACCGAGGCGCTCACCCCGCAGCCGGGCACGAGCCCGGTGGGGCGCTTGTCGAAGGCGCTGTCCTCCGCGGACGAGGACGAAGAGACCGCGATCGTGCGCGTCCTCGGCCTGCTCGGCGACGACGAGGCGACGACGGTGCTGATCGAGCTCGTCACCCGCGGAAGCGGGCGCGCCGTCTCCGCGGCGGAGTCCGTGCTGCGAGAGATCGGGGTGCAGGCGGTCGCACCGCTGCTCGAGGCGATCCGCCACGGCGACAGTGAGGGTCGCGAGATCCTCCTGCCGCTGATCGGCGCCCGCTCCACCGACGTGAACGCCATCACCGTCTGCCTCGCCGATCCGTCGGCGCGCGTACGAGCGCTCGCGACGGACACGCTCGCGCGCATGGGCGCGACCGAGGCCGTTCCGCTCTTGTACCGAGCGCTCCGCGATCCCGACGCACGGGTCGCACAGGCCGCGGTCGCCGCGATCCAATCGCTCGGTAGCTTGGAGAACGAGAGCCTCGCGATCGCGACGGCGAACGACGCGGACCCCGCGGTGCGCCGCGCGGGCATCCGCATCCTCGCCTACTTCGGGTACCCGGGCGCCCTCGAGCCGCTGCTCACGGCCGTGTCCGATCCGGACGAACGCGTGCGCGAGGTCGCGCTCGGCGGGCTGCCGCTCCTCGACGATCCGCGCGCCGACGCCGCGGTCTACGAAGCGCTGCGACACGGGTCGGTCCGCACGCGCGCGGCGGCCGTGCGGGCGCTCGGGCACGTCCAGACGAAGCGCGACGTCCTCGAACCGTTGGTGAACGCGCTCGGCGACGAGGACGCGTGGGTGCGTTACTTCGCCTGTCAGGCGCTCGGTCGACGTCGTGACCATCGCGCGCTCCCCGCGCTCGTCGCGCGGCTCGCCGACGAAGCGGGCCAAGTGCGCGTCGGCGTGATCGAGGCGCTCGCTCAGTTCCGTGACGAGCGCGCGGCGGAGGCGCTCACGCGCGCGGCCGAGGGCGCCGACCCCGACTTGCGACGCGCGGCCATCATCGGCTTCGGTCTGAGCGGCCGCGCGAGCGCGTTCCCCATCATCGCGCGCGCGCTCCGTGATCCCGACGCCGCGACCCGGCTCGTCGCCGTCTCTGCGCTGGCGACGATCTCCGGGGCAGAGATCGTCGAAGCGATCGCGAGCGCCACGAAGGACGACGATCCCGCCGTCTCGGGCGCGGCGATCAACGTGCTCGGAGGCCGCGCCGAGCTCGCCGCGTTCGACGTCCTGCTCCCGCTCCTCGACGACCCAACCTCGTCGGAGCGGGCGCTCTACGCGATCGCGCAGCCGGTCGCCGGTCGCGTGCAGGCGATCGCCGGCGCGCTCGCGCACGCGTCGCCGGAGCGCGCGTCGCTCCTCGCGGCCGCGCTCTTGCGCATGAAGACGCCAGAGGCGAACGCGGCGTTGATCGGCGCGCTCTCGTCGCCGATCGTCCATTCGCGCCGCGCGATCGCCGCAGCGCTCTCCAAAGTGCCGCCGCCCGAGCACCGCTCGGCGATGCAGCACGCGCTCGACGCCGAGCACGATCCGGACGTGCGGAAGCTCCTGCGCAAAGCGTTGAGCGCCTGAGGCCCACCTGATGTCGCTCCCTTTGTCGCCGCAGGTGTTCGCGATCCTCAGCGCGCTGATCGAAGAACGCCTAGGGCTCCACTACGCGTTCGTCGACGCGCCGATCCTGGCCGACAAGGTGTCCCCGCGTGCCATCGAGCGCGGCTTCGAGTCGCTCCTCGATTACTACTACTTCCTTCGCTACGACCCGCAGAGCGACGCGGAGCTCGACGCTCTCGCCGAGGTGCTCGTCGTCAACGAGACGTACTTCTTCCGCGAAGCCGACCAGCTGCAGGTCCTCGCGTCGATCCTCGAGCAGCGCGACCGGCCGTCCCGGGTGTGGTGCGCCGCCTCCTCGACCGGCGAGGAGCCGTACAGCTTCGCGATGATGCTCGATCAGCGAGGCGTCCTCCCGAAGGTCGAGATCGTCGCGAGCGACATCAGCGCCCGGGCGCTCGCGCGCGCCCGAGCCGGTCGATATCGCGGACGAGCGTTCCGCACGATCCCCCTCGAGGTCCGCGCTCGGTACTTCCGGGAGGTCGGCGACGACTGGGAGCTCGACGCCGCCATCCGTCGTGCGGTGAGCTTTCGATCGATCAACCTGCTCGACGACGCATCGATCACCGCGCTCGGGTCGTTCGACGCGATACTCTGTCGCAACGTGCTGATCTATTTCCGTGAGGTGGGCGTAGTCCGCATCGCTGCGCGCCTCACCGACCGACTCGCCACGGGCGGCTACCTGCTCGTCGGGGCGTCGGAGTCGCTCCTACGCTTCTCCACCGCGCTGACGTGTGTCGAGCGCGGCGGCGTGTTCCTCTACCAGCGGGCCGATCCATGACCATTCGTGTCCTCGTCGTCGACGACTCCGCCTTTGCGCGCAAGGTGATGCGCGAGCTGCTCGAAACGGCGGACGGCATCAGCGTGGTCGGCATCGCGCGCGACGGCCTCGACGCGCTCGAGAAGATCAACGAGCTCCGTCCCGACGTCGTGACGCTCGATCTCGTGATGCCGCACCTCGACGGTATCGGCGTCCTTCGCGGCCTGACCATGCCGCACCCGCCGCGCGTCATCGTCGTCAGCATGGTCGAGGAGGAGAGCGAGCTCGGCGTCGAGGCGCTCCGGCTCGGCGCGTTCGACGTCGTGCACAAGCCCACCGCGCTCGCCGTGACCACCCTCTACGACGTCGGCGTGGAGCTCGTCGCGAAGGTCCGCGCCGCCGCCGAGGCCGGCACCGTGCGACCGAGCCTCCCGATGGCCGCACCGGTGATCAAGGCCGAGCTCGCGGCCAGCGAGCGTGTCGTGGTCCTCGGCACGTCGACCGGCGGTCCGCAGGCGCTGACGCAGATCGCGCGCGTCCTCCCCGCGAACTTTCCCGCGCCGCTCCTGGTCGCGCTGCACATCCCGCCCGGGTACACCGAAGCGCTCGCGCGCCGCCTCGACAACGAGTGCGCGCTCCAGGTCGTCGAGGCGAGCGATGGCCTCGTCCTGCGCCCGGGGTTGGTCGTGATCGCGCGGGCCGGTGCGCACCTCAAGGTCTACGCCTCCCCTGCCGGCGATTGCACCAAGGTCGACATCCGAC
>JBKJQC010001160.1:0-4614 GCA_046593995.1 Polyangiales bacterium | reverse complement strand
CCGCCTACAAAGAGGCTCGCGAGCGGTTCGGCGACACCGGTCCGGGCATCCTCGCGCGCCTCGGCGAAGCGGGTGTGAACCTCGACCGCAAGGCGTGGGACGAGGCGATCGCCGGCTACGACGCGGTGAAGAGCTCGGGGCTCGCGGCCGCCGATGTTCGCGTGCGCCTTCGCTGCCTCGAGGGCCTCGGCTACGCGCGCGAGGGGAAAGGACTCCTCGACGACGCGCGCCGCTCGTTCGAAGAGCTCTCGAACCTCGGCGTGAAAGAGGCGAAGCCCCTCGGGCTCTACCACCTCGCGCGGCTCGACATCGCCAAGGGGGACAACCCGGCCGCGATCAACAAGCTCAAGACGGCGCGCGAGGCGGTGATCGCACCGGGTGCACCGGCGGCGCGCTATCTCAAGGATCAGATCGAGAAGCTGCTCACGCGCCTCGATCCCACTGCGGTGCCGAAGCCCGCGCCGGTGCCGGGGCAGATCCCGGGGATGCCGACGGGCGCGGGCCCCGGCGGCAAGTTGACGAAGGAGCAGATCGAGTCGTTCCTCAAGTCGATGAACTCGAAGCAGCCGAGCGGCGCACCCCCGCCGATGCCGATGCCGATGCCGAACGCTCCGCCTCCGCCGGCTCCGCCCGCACCGCCGGCGGGGAGCCCGTGATGCGAGGCTCTGTCGTCGCGGCGCTCCTCCTCTCGACGGTCGCGGCGCTCTCGATCTCGTGCGCGAAGAAAGAGCACGCCGTGAACCCGACGAAGCCCATGTGGGCGAATCGTCCCGGGTGGGCGCTCTCGCTCACGTTCCGCAAGCCACTCCTCGCCGATCAGGGCCTCACGGCAAAGGCTGGCATCGAGAAGGGCGTCCCGGGGATCGATCCGAAGCACGGACGCGTGTTCGTCGGCACGACCGATCACGGCCTCTACGCGGTGCGCGCCGCCGACGGCAGCGTCATCTGGCGCTTCCAGACCGCAGGCGCCGTGCAGAGCGAGCCGCTCTACGACGAGACCAACGACGTCGTGTACTTCGGCTCGGACGACGACGGCATGTACTGCGTGCGCGCGAACGACGGCTCGCTCGTCTGGCGCTATCGCACGGGCTCCGAGGTGCAGCGTCGCCCCGTCCTCGTGATCCGCGACGAGCGCGCGACGCTCGTCTTCGACAACGCGTCCGACGGCGTGTTCGCGGTCGACGCCGCCACGGGCAAGACGAAGTGGAAGCACCTCCGCACCCCGGCGCTCGGCCTCGAGATCGCGGGGCACGCGGGCGTCGCCTACGACAACGAGCGCATCTACGCCGCGTTCTCGACCGGAAGGATCGTCGCGTACGACATCGAGAACGGTAAAGAGCGCTGGCCCGAGGTCGATCTCACGGCCGTCGGCACGCCGACCGAAGGCGAGCAGCAGCAGTACTTCGACATCGACTCGACCCCGGTCGTCGTCGGCGATCGCGTCTTCGTCGCGAACGTCGCGACCGGCGTCTTCGCGCTCGACTCGACGTCCGGCGTGCAGATGTGGCGGCGAGCCGAGGCCGAAGGCGTCTCGTGGATCACGCACTGGAGCGAGCCCGCGCACACCGATCTGAACACCGGCGCGGAGATCCCGGCGCGCAACCTGGTCATCGCGGGCTCCGGCACCACGGGTTTGTGGGCGCTCGATCCGAAGACGGGCGAGGTCCGTTGGCGCCGCGAAGGACCGCGCGGGACGCTCGGTCATCCGGTCGCCCTCGCGGGCGCGCTTCTCGTCACCTCCTCGAAGCTCGGCATGTTCCTCTTCGAGCCGCAGCAGGGCCAGGTGATCGACGGCCTCGATCCCGGCAGCGGCTTCGCGGGCGGCGCCGCTGCGTACGGCAACCGCGCCTACGTCATGACGAACGCGGGCGTGCTCCTCGGCCTCGAGGTCGTCCCCCCGCGCCGCGAGCCGACCCCCAAGAGCTGGTGATCTCGGAGATCGCGGAGACGACTACTTCGCGGCGGGCTTTTCCTTGGCCTTCGCTGCGGGCTCGTCCTTCTTGTCGTCGGCCTCGTCGAGGTTCTCCGACTCCTTCAAGCCTCTCTTGAAGTTCTTGATGCCCTCGCCCATGCCCTTGCCGATGTCCGCGAGCTTGCCGCCGCCGAACAGGATCAGCGCGAGGAGGCAGATGAGGATGATCTCGGTCGTTCCAAGTCCCATGTGACTCCTCGGTGCCGCGTGCCGCGTCTCGCGTCCGTGATCGATGCGCGGGCGCCTCACGCGAGTCGTGGACGGCGCGCCGGTGCTCGGTGAAGTTCCGGGGAATTCCTAGCACTCGAGCGGGTTTCCAGCAATTGCCGTACGTCGCGCGTGCTACACCCCGCGGCGCACGGCTTCCGGCGCGGTTTCCGGTCACTTGCGGTCACGCGAGAGAGCTTTCTTCGATGTCGAGCCACTTGATCCAGGTCGACGACCTCGCCTTCGGCTACGCCGCAGCGCAGCTGTTCGAGGGGATCTCGTTCTCGCTCTCCTCGGGCGATCGCATGGCGATCGTCGCGCCGAACGGCGCAGGCAAATCGACGCTCCTCCGCCTCGTTGCGTCGGAGATCGCGCCCGATCGCGGACGCGTCGTGCGCCGCCGCGACGTACGGTTCGGCTACTACCGCCAGTCGCACGAGCTCGACCTCGAGATCTCGCGAGGGTCGGGGCGCGGGCTGGGCGAGGGGCAGGAGGTGCGGGTGATCGACGCGTTCCTCTCCGGCTTCGGCGAGGTCGTCGAGCTCCGGCGCAGGCTCGTCGCCGCGCGTGACGAGCTCGGTCACGCGGCGGACGCGGACGCGGCGCTCGAGGCGCTCGCCAAGCTCGAGGACGCCTATCACCTCGCGCACGGCGACGATCTCGAGCGCAAGATCGAGATCCTCGCGCGCAAGCTCGGGTTCCGCGACGAGGACCTCGAACGCCCGGTCACGAGCCTCTCCGGCGGTGAGCGCGGTCGGCTCCTGCTCGGCACCGTGCTCGCGCGCGAGCCCGAGCTGTTGATGCTCGACGAGCCGACGAACCACCTCGACATCGAGACGATCGGCTGGCTCGAGGAGCACCTGCGGGCATTTCGCGGCGCGCTCCTCGTCGTCTCCCACGATCGCCGCTTCCTCGACCGGATCACCACCATGACCGCCGAGCTCGGCGCGCGGTCTTTCCGCACGTTCCCCGTCTCGTACGGTCGCTACGTCGTCGAGCGCGAGGTGGAGCTCGAGCGCGAGCGCGCCCTCGTCGATCGCCAGCAGGCGTTCGTCGCGAAGACCGAGGAGTTCATCCGCCGTAACATCGGCAGCCAGAAGACGAAGCAGGCCGAGTCGCGCCGCAAGATGCTCGACAAGCTCGACAAGCTCGAGCGTCCCGAGGACGTCTGGGCCGAGGCGCAGAAGCTCCGCGTGCGCTTCCCCGACTGCCCGCGCACTGGCGACATCGTCCTCGAAGCGAAGGGCCTCGCCGCCGAGCGCGGGGGGCGGACGCTGTTCTCCGGGCTCGATCTCCTCGTCCGCCGCGGAGAGCGCATCGGCATCGTCGGCCCGAACGGCGCAGGGAAGACGACGCTCCTGAAGATGCTCGCCGCGCGCGGCGCACCCGACGATCGAGGGACCGTTCGTCGCGGGACGAACCTCGCCGAGGGGTACTTCGACCAGCACCTCGGCGCGCTCGACCCTTCGCGCACCGCCGTCGAGGAGATCCGCAGCGTCCGCGGCGACATGAACGTCGACGTCGCGCGCCAGTACCTCGCGCGGTTCCGCATCACCGGCGACGACGCGCTCCGTGTCATCTCCGGGTTCTCCGGCGGCGAGCGCTCGCGAATCGCGTTGGCGAAGCTGCTCCTCGAGCCGCGCAACCTGCTCTATCTCGACGAGCCGACGAACCACCTCGACATCCCCGCATGCGAGATCTTGGAGCAGGCGCTCGCCGAGGGATACGAAGGCACCCTCGTGCTCGTCTCCCACGACCGACAGTTCCTCGAGACCGTCACCACGCGTCTCATCGTGGTGCGCGACGGCCAGGCCGAGGTCTTCCCGGGTGGCTATCGCGACTTCGCCGCCGCGCGTGAGCTGCGCGCGAACGAAAAGGCCGCCGATAAGGCCCTCGAGAGGGCCGAAGCGGACACGCGGAAGAGGCGGACCGAGCCTCCGACGGCGGGCACGCCGCTCACGGTCGGCCAGTCCGAGAGCGACCGCGCGGCCCGGAAAGCTGCTTCGCGCGACCTCGAGCGTCGGAGGCGTCGCGTCGACGAGCTCGAGCAGAACATCGCCACGGCAGAGGCAGAGCTCGCCACGATGCGTGCCGACCTCTCGCAGGATCCTGGCGGCGATTGGGAGCGCATCGCGCAGAAGGCCGAGCAGGAGCGCGCGCTGTCGCGTAGATTGGAAAAGATGGTCGAGGAGTGGACTTCGCTGTCCGAACAGCTCGCGCGCGGAACCGGATCGAGCGAATCGCGCATCGGGGAAGGGTGACGATGCGCTTCGGAACGCAAACAGGCTCGCTGCCTCCTCGCCGGCCCTCGGCGCGTCTCCGAGCTGTGAGCGCGCGCGTCGCCTTGGCGACGCGCGCGCTCACAGCTCGGAGACGCGCCGAGGGCCGGCGAGGAGGCAGCGAGCCTGTTTGCGTTCCGAAGCGCATCGTCACCC
>JBKJQC010001030.1:0-13078 GCA_046593995.1 Polyangiales bacterium | reverse complement strand
CACCAGCGATCCATAGGGAAAACCCGCCGGATCGCGGGCGATGGTGCAGAGCGTCGCCGCCCTCACCCCGTCGACCAGCGTGCGACATCGCTCGGCATGCGTGGGTGCGCGCACCGCCTCTGCGCCGCTCTCGGAGCGTCCGGTCGGTCGTCGATGCTCGTTGGAAGAAGGGCGCGGCATGCTCGCCGGCTACCGCGGGTGGCGACGGGTGGCGAGATTCAGAGCTGCTTCGTCGGACGAGCCCGTCGAGGGCGCCCCGAGGTCGTGCTCGACGCGCCGTCGGCCTGCGCCGTACGCTCGTCGGACCATGGACCGGAGGCGCCCTTGCTCAACGTCGGCTTGACCCCGACCGTCGACTTCCGCGTGCTCGCAGCAGGCAGGACCGACGCCGGTCGCGTCCGCGCGGGCAATGAAGATCGCTTGCTGCTCGCGCCGGAGGTCGGCTTGTTCCTCGTGGCGGACGGCATGGGCGGGCACGCAACCGGGCAGGTGGCGAGCGCGATGGTCGCGGCGTCGATGCGAAACTTCTACCGGGCGACGGTGGGCGACAAGCTCGTGGTCGACATGCCGGAGGATGCCGGGCTGGCTCCCGCGGCGCTGAAGCTGGTGCAGGCCGTGCGCAAGGCCAACTACGACATCTTCGACGCCTCGTCGAAGCACCCCGAGCACAAGGGCATGGGCTCGACGGTCGTCGCGCTGACCATCGAAGGCGCGACGGCGACCCTCGCGCACGTGGGCGACAGCCGCTGTTACAGGATCCGGGGTGGAGCGATCGAGCAGCTGACGAGCGATCACTCGCTCCTCGGCGAGGCCTTGAAGCACAAGCCTGATCTGACTGCCGAAGAGATGGCGTGCTTGCCGAAGAACGTCATCACGCGTGCGCTCGGCCTCCGCGCGAACGTCAAAATCGACGTGCAGCAGCTGACCTTGCAGCTGGGCGACCGGCTCGTGATCTGCTCGGACGGTCTCTGCGGCATGCTCGACGACGCCACCATCGCCCAGGCGGCGACGCTCGAGGAGGATCTCGGCAAGGCGTGCGAGGCGCTCGTCGCCCTCGCGAACGATGCGGGCGGCACCGACAACATCACCGTCTTGCTCGTAGCTGCCGTGCCGCCGCGCGAGGAGTCCGTGCCGACAGTGCCGTGCGGAGCATGCGGCGCGCCCATCCTCGACGGCAACCTCTTCTGCAGCGAGTGCGGACGTCCCATCGCCTGAGTCTCGTGCGAGTCGGCCTCCAGCAGCGTCAAGCCGAAGTCACTGCTTCCGGTTCGGGCGTCGAGGGTTTCGCGTCGAGACCGGGGCAACGGCGTGCGGCATGCTCGACGACCTCCGAGGCGTCGCCGCGCTGATCGGCAGCAACGGCACTACCGAACCTCGCGAAGCGAGCTCGGGCGATTCTCCGCGGGAGATGGCCATAACCGATAGCCTGCCGCATGCGATTGTTTTGGTTCGCGCTGGGGTTCTTCGCAGCCGGTTGTGACGCGAGGACGACGACCAGCGAGGACCACAGCGACGCGTCCGTCGCGACGGCGCTGCTCGGCCAGCCGCCGCGGCACCCCGTCGGATCGCTCGGACCCGATCCGATCGCCAAGGTGACCTTTCCCGCGCGGGCCGATGGCGCGACCGAGATCGCCACTGCGCGGGTGCGTGCGAGCGTTCGATTGATCGGCGCGGCGTCGGTCGAGGGGAAGGGGGACGGAGATCGCGTCCGCTTCGCGCATGCCTACGCGGGCGCGGACGTCGAGCACGTGCGGACCGACCTCGGTGAAGAAGACTTCGTGCACTTCGCCGCGAAGCCGAAGGAGTCCCTGGTGCGTTGGTCGTTCGAGACCACGGGCGTCGCGGGGCTGCGGCTCGTCGCGAACATCCTCGAGCTCCTCGACGCCGACGGCATGCCGCGCCTCCGTGTTCCGGAGCCGTTCGTGATCGATGCGACCGGCGCGCGTCGCACCGCGAAGCTCGAGGTCGAAGGGTGCGTGGTCGACCGCGACGTGCGACCGGCGTGGGGTCGTGCGCTCATCGCACCGCGCGCGCGCTGCGAGCTGGTCGTGCGTTGGACCGACGACGGGCTCGCGTATCCGCTGACGCTCGATCCCGCGTGGACCACGACAGGGAGCCTCGCCACTGCGCGCAGGGGCCACACCGCGGTGATGGTGCAGGCCGCGGGTGCATGCAGCGCGGGTTGCGTGGTGGTGATTGGCGGACGCAACGGCGGCTTCGACTCACTCGTCCCCGAGGTCTACAACGCAGCGAGCGGCACCTGGACGAACGCGCCATACCCGAATGGCTTCCCGCTGATGGCGGACTACGACATCGCCGGCGCAGAGGCGACCGGCGGCACCGCGTTGTTCGCCGGAGGGTTCGTTTCGGGGGGCGGGTACTCGGCGGTGGCGGCGCGATGGAACGCGTCCACCCTGACGTGGACGGCAACGAGCGGGCTTCCGTGGTTCGTTGCCGGTGCGTCGATGGCGACGCTTCCCGGCCACGGCGCGCTGCTCGTGGGCGGCCAGAGCGAGTCCGGCTACCTCAGGGGCGCTGTCACGTGGTCCAAGGCGACCGACAATTGGACGGTGAGCAGCCTCACCGCCCTCTACGCGGGTCGCCGCACGCCGCTGCTCGCTGTATATCAGTCCCCGACGGCGCCCACCAAAGTCACTGCCTGCGCGATCGGTGGAATCAGCTCGGGATTCCCCACCTCGGGCGTCGAATGCATCGCCCTCGAGATCAGCGCCGCTCCCAGCGGGACTTGGACCAACTATTCGAGCTTCAACCCGAACATCAACAACTACCCCACCATGCTCGCGATGGCGGGCTCGTTCGCCTACGCGGTCGCCAAGAATGGTTCCATTCAGTTCGCCGATTTGGCCGCGATCGGGGATGAAATGCGGTTCGTCCCCTGCAGCGGCACCTGTCCGCCGAAATTCGGGTCCATCAGCGGCGTCACGACGAGCGCCATCGACGAGCGGCGCGCCGTCTCCTTGTCGACCGATCGCATGATGTTCGTGGGCGGCTCGGCCTGGGACCCGACGACCTCGGCGCCGAAGGCGAGCACGGTGGTCGACTACCTGCTCCCCGGCGCGACCCCCACGGCCGCCGTCTCGAGCATGGTACGCAGCAGCGGAGCCCTCGCCGTGGGTCGAACGGAGCACACGGCGACCGCGCTGCCCAACGGACGCGTGCTCGTCGTGGGCGGGACGGTGTTGCCTGTTCCGTATTCCCCCGTGGTCACCGCAAGCGTCGAGCTGTTCGGGCCGATCCCCAAGGGCTCCAGCTGCGCGACCCACTTCGAGTGCGACGTCGGACTCTCGTGCGTCGAAGGCGTCTGTTGCGCGCTCGCGGGCGCGAGCAAGACCAACTGCACCGATACGTGCGAATCGTGCCTCGTGGCCGGCAAGGTCGGCACGTGCAGCCCGCGGCCCGCGCGCGCATTGCCCGAGGTCGGTCACGGCTCGTGTCCGAATCCGTCCGGCGGCTCGTGCGGCTACACCTGCGACGGCTCGAACCGTGCTGCCTGCGCGGTCGCGGGAACGGCGGCGAGCTGCGCGAGCGCGACCTGCACCGACGGAACGACGGGGCCCTCGGCCTTCACGCCGACCTCCTCGTGCGACGGCGCGGGCGGGTGCACGTATGCGTCCCCCGGCAACTGCGGCAAATACAAGTGTGCGAGCGCCACGGCGTGTCGCACGATGTGCACGGGCAACGGCGATTGCACCGACGGCAACAAGTGCTCGGGCGGTGCGTGCGTCGACGCGGGCGATCGCGGCGCGACGTGCGTAGCGACGAGCGATTGCCTGCCGGGCCTCGGCCTGACGTGCGTCGACTCCGTGTGCTGCGCGGCGACGTCCTGCCCGAGCGGATTCAGCTGCGCGGTGGGCGGGGGATTCTGCAAGAAGCCCCTCGGCGGCGCCTGCACCAGCGGCACCGCGACCGACTGCGCTTCCGGCGAATGCGCGCCCGATGGCGTTTGTTGCAACACGGCCTGCGTCGGCCAGTGCGAGGAGTGCAAGGCCACCGGCACGATCGGCACCTGCACGCCGCGCCCGTCGCTCACCGATCCGATCGGCGGTCGAACGGCGTGCGGCGGCAGCGGGGATTGCCGATCCACCTGCGACGGCACCACGCGCACCGCGTGTGGTCCATACCCCTCCAAGCTGAAGAACTGCGGCGCGGCCGCGTGCGTCACGAGCACCTCGATCGCGCAGGAGGCGAGCTTCTGCGACGGGTCGGGCGCGTGTGTCGCCGGTGCGTCGTCAGGATGCTCGCCGTACAAGTGCTCGGGGACCGCGTGCGGCAAGACCTGCACGGCGACCACCGACTGTCTCAGCGGCTACTTCTGCGACACCGCGAAGTCGCTCTGCGTGACCTCGGGCGATCCCGGGTCGACGTGCGCGAGCACGAGCCAGTGCAAGACCGGCAGCTGCGTCGACGGCGTGTGCTGCAGCACCGCGACGTGCGCCCTCGGGCTGACCTGCGCCGCGAACGGCAAAGGCACCTGCAGCAAGCCCCTCGGTGCTTCGTGTTCCCTCGCGACCGACTGCGGCTCGGGCTTCTGTGCCGACGGCGTCTGCTGCAACGCGGCCTGCAACGGCTCGTGCGAGTCGTGCTCGCTCACCGGGTACGCGGGGTCTTGCACGCCGGTTCCCTCCGGCGGCGACGCCAAGCACGGCACCTGCCCGGGCACCGGCTCCTGCCGCTCCAAGTGCGACGGCACCACCCGCGCGAGCTGCGGTGCGCTCCCCGGCGTCTCGACGGCGTGCGCGGGGACGAGCTGCACGGACGGCAAGCTGACGGGGACGAGCTACTGCGACGGGCTCGGCGCCTGCGCGACGCCCGCGCCCTCGACCTGCACGCCTTACAAGTGCGGCTCCACGTCGGCGTGCGGCCTGTCGTGCAGCACCACCGCCGACTGCGGCGCGGGGTACGCGTGCAACGCGAACAAGTGCGAGACCACGGGGGCCCTCGGGACGTTCTGCGACGAGCCGACCCAGTGCAAGAGCAACAAGTGCGTCGCGGCGGTGTCGCCGGGCAAGACCGTGTGCTGCTCCGTCGACAGCTGCCCCGCCGGCACCTTCTGCGGCGAGGCCGGCACGGCGGGCGCAGGCACCTGCGTCGCGCGCGGGGGCAGCGCGTGCACCGATCCCAACCAGTGCGCGAACGGCTTCTGCATCGACGGCGTGTGCTGCGATGCCGCCTGCGGCGGTCAATGCCAGGCCTGCGACGTCCCGAGCGCGCTCGGCAAGTGCGTCGCGGTTTCGGGCGCACCGCACGGTTCGCGCGCGACGTGTAGCAACGGCGCAGGGGACGTCTGCAAGGCACAGTCGTGCGACGGCGTCGACGGCACGAAGTGCGCGGCGTTCACCAACGGCCCCGCCGTCGAGTGCAGCCGTGCGTGCGCAGACGAGGCCACTGTGGCCATCGGCAAATGCGACGGTGCGGGCGTGTGTGGCTCGGGCAAGGCTGCAAGCTGCGCCGGCTTCAAATGCGACGCGGGCGGCTGCCGCACGAGCTGCACCGGCAACGACCAATGCTCGAGCGGCTACTACTGCAACGGCGGCACGAGCCGCTGCGAGCCCGCTCTCGGCAAGTGCAGCGACGATCGCAGCAAGTCCACCAGCGCGGACGGCACCGTGGTCACGACCTGCTTTCCCTTCCTCTGTGACGCCGGCAGCGGCGGCTGCGCGAAGACCTGCGCGAGCACCGTCGCCGACTGCGCCGCAGGACAGACCTGCAGCGAGCGCGTGTGCGTCTCGGGACCGCCACCGACCGAAGACGGGGGCGGCTGCGCGGTACAGTCGCCGGGCGGTAGACGCGCCGGGCTCGGTCTCGCAGCGTTCCTCGCGCTGTCCGTCTTCGCGCGTCGTCGTCGGCGGCTGCGGGCATGATCCACGTCGAGAGGCTGACCACCGGCGATCGTGATCGAGCACGTGCGATGTTCCGCACGCTGACGGAGGTGTTCGAGGAGGAGCCCGCGGACCTCGA
This sequence comes from Polyangiales bacterium, assembly GCA_046593995.1. Lineage (GTDB taxonomy): Bacteria > Myxococcota_A > Polyangia > Polyangiales > JADJMO01 > JALHOE01. The sequence goes on along the minus strand of JBKJQC010001030.1, from coordinate 7,099 downwards.
CGACGCGTGGATCGATCGCTTGCTCGCGCGCGAAGACTTCTGGGCGTTCGCTGCGTACGCCGAGGGGCGCTGCATCGGCGGTCTGACGGCGCACACGCTGCCGATGACCCGCGGCGCGTACTCCGAGATCTTCATCTACGACATCGCCGTGCAGAGCGAGCATCAGCGGAAGGGCGTGGGTCGCTCGCTGATCGAGCGCCTCCGTGAAGCAGCGGCCGCAACGGGCATCACCGACGTCTTCGTCGCAGCCGACGACGAAGACACGCACGCCCTCGATTTCTACCGCGCGCTCGGCGGCGTCCCGGCGCCGGTGACGATGTTCACGTTCGGCAGCTGAGCGGACACCAGGACCGGCTGCGCGCGGAATCAGCTACCATGAAGCCAAATGCACCGCGTGATCGCGATCCTCTTGCCCCTCGCGCTGGCCGCCTTTTCGACGTCGAGCTGCGCCGACGGTGACATGGCGGACCCTGCGGGCACGAGCCCATGCACGCCGGGCCAGCAAGTGCGCTGCGCGTGCGGCGGCGGTGTCGAAGGGTTCCAGGTGTGCAAGGACGACGGGACGAGCTTCGGCGCGTGCCTCGCTTGCAGCGACGCCGGCCACGCCGATGCGCCGGCGGACATGGGTAGCTTCGACGTCCGGCCAGACTCCGCGGGCTCCTCTACCGACACGCGCGAGACGAGCGCGGACACGACCGCGCCCGTCGACACGCTGCCCGCCGACACAGGGCCCGTCGATACAGCGCCCGCCGACACGGCGACGGGCCCCACCTGGGTATGGCTCGATCGCGGCGGCCCCGCTTTCCAGCCGCACGCGTGCCCCGACGGGCCGGGCGTCACGGGAGGCAAGCTCGTCGACCCTCGAGCGTTCTTCGCCGCGCTCGTCCAAGGCAAGTCTGCGACGGATTGGATGAAGGTGATGAACGACATCGAGCCGTCGCTCTGGGCCTGTGGCGTCGGCCAGCAGCGCGACTCGGGAGGCACGGTGCGCGGTAGACTCTTTCTGCCGCACGCCGCGTGTCCCGATGCGTCGCCCCCTGCAGGCGACGCCCTCGCGATCAAGCTCGGTGTCCGCCAAGAAGCGGATTGCTGGACGCACCCTGCCGACGTGGTCGATGGAGGTAGCTGATACCCTGGTCCGCGCTCACGTGCCCGACGTCATGCACACGCCGCCGCCCGAGGTGACGTTGGTGCAGCTCACCACCGGGAATGCGGGCGTCTGGCCGTCCTCGGACTTGGTCGGACCGGAGGGGCAACCGCACTTCGGCAGCGCGTCGCGGTGGGCCTGCTCGCACGCTTCGAACGCGGCCTTCTGATCCTTGTGCACGCCGACGTACACCTGGTTGCCGCAGCAATCGACTTGGTGCGAGATGATGATGCACCCGCCGCCCTGACAGACCTTGAAGGGGACGCTCGGGACGGCGCCCCCGTCACCGAAGCAAGCGAGGGGAGCGTCGACCTTCGCGCTGTCGGTGGTCGACGTGTCGACGCCTTGCACGTCGCTCGTCGCGGTGTCGGACGTCACGGAGTCGGTGCCCGCAGCGTCGACGACGCTCTCTTCGGTCTTGCCGCTGCAGGCGACGAGAGCGAGCACGACGAGGACGCTTCGCATGCCGTCGAGCATACGCTCGAGCGCTCGTTGACGATCGTGTTTCCCCTGTCGGCTATCCCGGTCGCTGGCTTTCACCCCGGACACGCCGAGATCGTCGTGATGAACAGCTCGCTCTTGTTGCTCGTGCAATTCGAGGCGTTCGGTCCGGTCGTCGGCTGATCGCTGCAGCGGATCGTCCCGCTCACGGTCTCACTCCCGCAGTTCTGCCCTTCCTTGAAGTTGATCAGGGTGGGCTGGCTCGATGAATAGATGATGCAGAATTGGCTCGAGCCGCCGCCGACGCTGAGCGTGCATCCCGCGATGTAGGGGTGCGACAGCGGGCAGGTGTATGCCGCGCACTCCGTCAGGTTCACCGTCTGGTCGACGATGCTCGGCCCCGTGTCCGTCGCGCCCGTGTCGGTCGCCGTCGCGCCCGCGTCGGTCGCCGTCGCGCCCGTGTCCTTCGCCGACCCCGTGTCGCCGGGCGCCGCCGTATCGGTCGAGCCGTCGCTCCGCGTGTCGGCAACGGCGTCGCTCGTCGGCGCGCCGTCGAAGCTCCCAGTGTTTGCGTCGCCGGAGTCCGCAGTTCGACCTCCGTCGACTCGAGGGAGAACGTTCAGGTCCTCGCTTGCCGTCGCACAGCCCGTTGCGAGAAGCGTGCAGAGCACGACGCGAAGCGGAAGGGTGCGCATGGCCGTAGGCACCATCGTACCCGTCGCCAGGCGTCGGGTCAGTACTTGCTCTGGGCGCGAGAGGATCGCGCGTGAGCGCGTCGGAGTCAGCGCACGAAGTCCGGATACACGGCGTCGCGCGCGGAGACGACGGCCGGCGGAAGTGGCCACTCGATGCCGAGCGCCGGATCGTTCCACCGCACGCCGCGCGCCGCCTCCGGCGCGTAGAACGCGGAGATTTGATAGAGCACCTCGCACGCGTCCTCGAGCGTCTGGAAGCCGTGCGCGATCCCCGGCGGGACGTAGAGCGCGTGATGGTTCTCCGCCGTGAGCGTGAACGCCTGGAAGCGACCGCGCGTCGGGGACCCCTCGCGCACGTCGACCAGGACGTCGTAGATCGAGCCGCGCGTGCAGCGCACGAGCTTCGTCTCCTCGGACGGTGCGCACTGCCAGTGCATGCCGCGGAGCGTCCCGCGCCGCGTGTTCTCGGACCAGCTGTTCTGGACCCACGTCGTGACGAGCCCGTGCTCGGCGAACTCGCGCACGCAATAGGTGCGCGCGAAGCCGCCGCGTTCGTCGCGGTGGACCTCGGGCTCGACCAGGAGCACGCCTGGAAGCGTCGTCTCGCGGAAGATCACGGCATGGCCTCGTTCATCACGCCGGCGAGCGTAGCGGCCCGATCCCCGTGGTCAATGGACGCTCTTCATCGTCTGCGCGCGGATGACATCAGCCATCGGGAGCGCGATCGAGCTCGAACTCCTGGGTGAACACCGTTGCGAAGCTGAATGCGGCAGTCTGCCAGAACCACACGCTCGTGAACGCGAAGCCGACTCCGCCCGCGAGCAATCCGACGAACGAGAGCGGCAAGGCGATGGCGACGACCGCCCAGGCCTTCCAGTAGGCGAGCCCACCCTGAGCCACACGGCCGAGTGCTCGGAGCGGATTGAAGATCTCACGGCGATCGAAGTGCCGGCAGTAATGGGACATGTATCCGGGGATCGCGATGACTGCGAGCGCCCACAGCGCAAACCCCGCGACCATGGCCCAGCGTCGGTGCGCGAGCGCGCCGAAGGCGAAGAGGCTCACGCCCGGCCATCCGTACCAGACCATTCCAGCGAGCGTGTAGAAGCCGTGTTTCAGCAGCTCGCGGTGATCGGTCCACGCCGGCCATGGCGGCCGGCCGTGGTGCATGTTGTGCACGAGGCAGATGCGGTGCCCCATGTTCATCAACCAACCGAAACCTGGCACCAGAAGGAGCCACAGGCCGCCGATCACGATCTCTCGGCGCGACTCGGCGCTCTGCAGCGGGAATCGAAGCGAGTTCGAGAGCGTGAGACGCGATCGGAGGTCGATCGGCATGCGACGGTCATCGTACCGGGGAGGTGCTCTCGCTGCGAGCGTGACTCCATCGATCACGCGCGGATGCGCGAGCTCGCCCGCGCTCCTTGTTACGAAGGACAAACCATGCGGATCGATCGCTTGCGCATGCGACCGTCGGACCGAGGTCATGACGCAAGGTCAGCATGCCGTCGATCGTCGTGTCTTCGTCGCGGGGGAACAGGACGTGCGCGCCGAGGTGCGCTCGGTCACCTCCGCTTCGACGGCGGACGCGAGCTCTGCGAGCATCTCCGCAGCAAGCTCGCGCCGGTCGGCTGGAAGGCGATTCGCAAGCGCGCCGAGCACGAGGCGTTCGTCGCACACCAGTGTGTCGAGACAGCGTTTGCCCTTGCGGGTGAGCCGGTTCGCGGTCGCGCGGCCGTCTTCGGCTACTCGGACGCGCTCGACGTATCCTGCCGCTTCGAGCTTCGCGAGGTTGCGGCTCGCGGTAGACAGATCGATGCCGAGCGAGTGCGCAAGCTCCATGTTCAGCTTCGGGCTGTCCGCGAGTAGGCGCATCGTGTCGAACTGCTGCAGCGTGACGTCGCAGCAGACGACGTCGCGCTCGAGGCGGCCGACGCCCCGGACGACGCGTCGAAGGGCAGCTGCAAAGTCACGCTTCGGTGCCAAGACCTTGCCAGGTTGACCGCCAGGGCAGCGAGGGTCAAGCGCTGCCTTCACGAGCTCTCGGGGACGATGCTTGCATCATGCAAGTATATCTGGCAGAACCTTCGCGTGAATTCCGCATTGATTCGCGTGCTCCTCCGATCTGGATTTTCGTTGCGATCGAACGTTCCCTGAAGCAGCTGTCCGAAGACAATTGGGCGCCGCCGGCACTGTAGGCGGCCGTCACCAGGCAACGGAGGTCGATGTGGCGGTACGAGTCGGTATCAACGGGTTCGGTCGTATGGGTCGCCTCGCGCTTCGCGCCGGGTGGGATGCGGAGGACATCGAGATCGTCCACGTCAACGAGGTGAAGGGCGGCGCCGAGACGGCCGCGCACCTCCTCACGTTCGACTCCGTGCACGGCAGATGGCCGCACGACGTGAAGGGCGTGCAGGGAAAGCTCGAGATCGACGGACGGCCCCTCGGCTTCTCGGAGCGATCCGCGCCGGGCGAGGTTCCTTGGCGCGACGCCGGTGTCGACATCGTCCTCGAGTGCAGCGGGAAGTTCCGCACGACCGAGACGCTCTCCCCGTACTTCGAGACGGGTGTCCGCAAGGTCATCGTGGCCGCGCCGGTCAAGGAGGGCGCGCTCAACATCGTCATGGGGGTGAACGATCACGAGTACCGCCCGGAGCAGCACCATCTGCTCACCGCGGCTTCGTGCACGACCAACTGCCTCGCGCCCGTCGTGAAGGTGATCCACGAAGGGCTCGGCATCAAGCACGGCGTCATCACCACGATTCACGATCTCACGAACACGCAGTCGATCGTCGACGCGCCGCACAAGGATCTCCGGCGCGCGCGTGCGAGCAGCATGTCACTCATCCCGACGACGACCGGTTCGGCGACCGCGATCACGCTCATCTACCCTGAGCTCGAGGGGAAGCTGAACGGCCTTGCCGTGCGGGTGCCGCTCTTGAACGCGTCGCTCACCGACTGCGTCTTCGAGGTCGCGCGCGCGACGACCGTCGACGAGGTGAACTCCCTGCTGCGCACGGCCGCAGAGGGACCGCTGAAGGGGATCCTCGGGTACGAGACCTTGCCGCTCGTCTCGGTCGACTTCAAGGACGATCCGCGTTCGGCGATCATCGACGCGCAGTCCACGATGGTCGTCGACGGGACCTGCGTGAAAATCCTCGCTTGGTACGACAACGAGATCGGGTACGTGCACCGCATGGTCGATCTCGCGCGCAAGGTCGCCGCGAGCCTGCAGTAGCTCGGAGCTCATGAGCGCGCTGCGGAACTACGTCCTCGTCACGCTCGCGTATTGGGCGTTCACGCTCACCGACGGCGCGCTCCGCATGCTGGTCGTGCTGCACTTCCACGAGCTCGGCTACAGGCCCGTCGAGCTCGCGTTCTTGTTCCTGTTCTACGAGCTCTTCGGCGTCGTCACGAACCTCCTCGGCGGATGGATCGCGTCGCGCATGGGCCTGAAGGTGACGCTCTTTGCCGGGCTCGCCCTTCAGGTCCTCGCGCTCGTGCTGCTCTCGCTCCTCGCGGCGGGCTGGTCCAAGCCGATCTCCGTGGCGTGGGTGATGGCGGCGCAGGCGCTGTCGGGGATCGCAAAGGACCTCACGAAGATGAGCTCGAAGAGCTCGATCAAGGTGCTCCTTCCCGAGGACGCGCACTCGTCCCTCTTCAAGTGGGTCGCGATCCTCACGGGCTCGAAGAATGCGCTCAAGGGCGCCGGCTTCTTCCTCGGCGGTGTTCTGCTCCCCCTCGCGGGCTTCCGCGGATCGCTGTGGGGCATGGCCGCCGCGCTCGCGGTCGTTCTCGCCGCGTGCGTGGCGTCGTTGCCGGCGGAGATGGGCAAGGCGAAGGTGAAGACGAAGTTCACCCATCTCCTCTCCAAATCGCGAGACATCAACGTGCTCTCGGCGGCGCGGCTCTTTCTGTTCGGCGCGCGGGACATCTGGTTCGTCGTCGGCGTGCCGGTGTTCCTCAGCGCGAAGCTCGGGTGGTCGTTCGCCGAGGTCGGTGGATTCCTGGCGCTCTGGGTCGTCGGCTATGGCGCCGTGCAGTCGCTGACGCCCGCGCTGATCAGTCGGTTCACCGGTGGCCACGCGCCGCAGGGCAGGGCCGCACAGGTCCTCGCCCTGCTGCTGACGCTCACGTCGGCAGCCATGGCTCTCGGGCTGATGTGCGGTGTGCGGCCGACCCTGCTGCTCGTCGGCGGGCTCGGGTTGTTCGGCGTCGTGTTCGCCCTCAACTCCGCCGTTCATTCATACCTGATTCTGGCGTATTCCAAGGGGGACAGGGTCGCGAGCGACGTCGGCTTCTATTACATGGCCAACGCCGCCGGCCGACTCGTCGGGACGCTCCTCTCGGGCGGGCTGTTCCAGATCGGCGGGATCACGGGTTGCCTCCTCGGCACGCTCGCCTTTGCGGTGATCACGTCAGGCATCTCGATGCTCTTGCCGCAGCGAGAACCCGTCATGCTCGCGGCTGACACGAAGATCGAGCTCGCCGACTGAGCGCGTGAGGCGCACCGAGTGCGTGCGTTGGCCGGTGGGAGTCTCGTCGTGAAGGAGGATCGCTGCGGCTGGCATCGCACCGAGGATATCGAGCGGGCGCGTTGGAACAAACCGGTCGTCGGCGAACCGTGTCCGCGGGGTCCTCGACCGCGCGGCGAAGGGCCGCGCGGCTCGCCTGTCCCAGTTCGCGCTCCGAACCCGCGTGTAGCTGGTGATGGACACGAACACCGACCAGGAGTGGGCGCTGCCGCATGTGCGGCACGCTGCTCGGAGTGCACCGCCACGGGCGCATGCACCTCGAGTACAAGACCGCGCAGTAC
>JBKJQC010000976.1:0-3780 GCA_046593995.1 Polyangiales bacterium | reverse complement strand
CGCCGCGCGTGCGTCCCTGCTCTTGCTGCACGCGTCCCATGCGGTGGTGGACGACGAGGCGTTTTTCGTGATCGTTCCCGTCGAGCAGGAGGAGGAGGCGCTGGTCGGCGGCGAAGGTGCCGTCCCAGTCATCCGCGGCGAAGCGCGCTTCCGCGAGCGCTTCTACGGAGGCGACGTCCTGCGCGTCGAGGCGCACGGCCTCTGCGAGCGCGACCGAGGCCTCCGCAGCGTGACCGAGCGCCTTGAGCGCGCGACCGTGGAGCGCGTGCCAGCGTGCGCGCTCCGGACGCGAGCCGCCGCCCGAGGAGAGGAGCTGGCTCGCGAGGGCGTGCACGTCGTTCCAGCGCGCGCGCTCCGCGTACGGATCGACGAGCGCCGCCGCCGCCGCGGCGCACCCCGGAGACACGTAGAGCGCCTCGTCCCAGCAGGCGATCGCGCCCTCGAGATTTTCGAGCTCCTCGTGACGGATGCGCGCGAGCTCGAGGAGGAGCTCGACCTTCTTGGCCGGGAGCATCGTCGCCTCGATCTCGCGTTCGCATGCGCGGGCGGCGGCCGCCGGATCACCGTCTGCCAGCGCGAGCGCGCGGAGGGCGGCGAGCGCGCCGAGGTGCGTCGGCACGAGATCGAGCGTCTTCTTCAGGAGCTCGCGGACCTCGTCGCGCTCGGCGCCGGCAGCCTGCTTGATCTGCGCGCGGCGGAACTCGAGCTCTGCGCGCTGCGCGGGATCGTGCGCGTTCTCGAGTGCCTTCTCGAGCGACCGCTCCGCGCCTGCCGAGTCGCCGCGCTGTTGATCGAGCTTCGCGAGCAGTCCGAGCGCATCGACGTCGTCGGGGACGAGGCTCACGGCGCGCTCGCACAACGTGGACGCGCGCGCGCGGTCACCGAGCTCGGAGTCGTAGAGACGCGCGGCCTCGACGAGGAGCGCGACGCGCTCTCTGCGGTCGCTGATCGCGTCCGAGTGGCGCTCGAGGACGAACGCGAGATCATGGAGGCGACCGCGCGACCGATGGAGCTGACCGAGCGCCTTGTGCGCGGTCTGGTGCGACGGATCGATCTCGACGACCTGCTCGAGGCGCGCGGCCGCGGCGTCGTGATCACCGAACTGCTCGAGGAGGAGCGAGCCGAGATCGAGCAGCAGCGCCATGCGGTCGCTGCCGGCGTCCGCGCTCTCGAGCGCGCGTTCGAGCGCCGCGCGGAGACCGGCCCAGTCGCGCAGCCGTCGTCGCGCGGCGAGCAGCAGCTCGAGCGCCTTGCGGTGGTCCGGCTCGGCGCTGACGAGCTCTTCGAGGACGTCGGCAGCGGCCGCCTCGTCGCCGGACGACTGCTGCAGCTCCGCGAGACGGAGGCGCGCGGCGGCCAACGCGACGGGCGCGCGCACTGCGGCGACGCGGCGTTTCCATGCGGCGATGCGATCGAGGACGAAGCTCTCGCGGGCGCACATCGCGTCGAGGGCGAGGAGCGCCTCCTCCGACGTCGGATCCGCCTCGAAGGCCTCGAGGAAGCTCGCGCGCACCTGGGCCAGGTCGTCGCCTCGGTCTTCGCGGATGCGCGCGCGCTCGAGCAGGAGATCGGAGCGCATCGCGGACGTCTTCACGCGTGCGAGCGCGGCCTCGGTCGCGGCCTCCGCCTCGGTCCACTTCTTCGCGCGCCGGTAGAGGCGCGCGAGCTGCCGATGCGCACGCGGATCGCGCTCGGGGAGGAGCCGCGCCGCGCGCTCGGCGAAGGGCATCGCCCAGTCGACCTTGCGGACGTCCTCGCCATACCACTTGGCGATGCGGACGAGCAGGACGCCGAGCCGCGGCCGGTCGCGCATCCACTCGATGTCCTCGCTCCATGCGAGCGTCGTGCGGAGGAGATCGCCGAGTCGGTCGTGCGCGCGCGCGACCCGCTCGAGCGCGTCGACGGTCTGGTCGTCCTCGACGTCCTCGGAGAACGCGGAGACCAGCACCTCGAACGCCTGCGAAGGATCCTTGTGCTCGACGAGCAGTGCTGCGAGCTCGCGATGCAGCGCCATGCGCTGCGGCTTGTCGGCCCGTTCGATCGCGTCGAGCAAGGCCTCCGCGCGCTCGACCCACGGCTCTGGGCGGGGCGCGCCTGCACCTGGAGCAGACGCTGCGCGCTGCGGGAGCTCGATGCGCGGGCGGGTCTGCGTGGACGCCGACTCGCCGAAGCCGCCGGTCGGCTCGTCCTCGAGGAGCTCGCTGTCGTCGAGCTCTTCTCCTTCGGGCCGAACCTCGAACGCGCGCGGAAGTCGCGGCGCGGTGGGAATGCCTGCGCGCGCGATCTCTTCGTCGCTGATCGCCTCGAGCTCCATCGTCGCCGAGTCGAGCTCGGGCTCGACCTCGCGCGCCTCGAACGTCGGGACGCGCGGCGTCCCCAGGTTCGATGGGGCGAGCGAGGGCTTGGGGAAGCGCGGCGGCGGGATGGAGCGCGACACGACGGCGAACGTATCAGGCGCCCTGCCCGCCCGGCGGTCGCACCTGATCAGTCGAGCCCGAGCGCCGCGGTGATCGCCTTGAGCGCGGCGACCTCGAGCGGCGAGAGGCGGCCATCGGCGGACGCACCGGACATGAGGACGTCGACGATGTCCCGCTTCTCGGCTTCGGGGAGGGACGCGAGCACCGCTTCTGCCTGGTCCCACCCCTCGAGGTCGGCCACCAGCTGTTTCTCGGCGTCGCTGAGGCCCAGTCGAGCCATCGATGCGTTGAGGAAGATGCGCTCGTTCTCGGTGATCATCCCGTCGGCGACGAGGACTTTTGCGAGGAGCAGACACTCGGCGACGCGGCGTTCCATGCAGCGAAGGTAGCGAACGAACTGTCCTACCGCGACGGTGCGTGCATGTCGGAGTTCGCACACGTCCTCGGCGCGCTACCATTCGCCGGTGCGCTCCGCGGTCTCGCTCGCTTCACTCGGCGCCTGCGCGCTCATGGCCTGCGCCGGCGAACGGGTGGGCGCGGGCTCGAACGTCACCGACTCGAACGTCACCGACTCGAACGCCACCGACTCGGACCTCTTCGACACGCGGGTCATCGACTCGAGCACCACGGATACGGCGACGTCCGACGCGGGTACGGACATCGCTTCGGACGTGAGCACGGACGTGCGCGCGGACGCGGGTCCCGACGTCGCCGATGCGACACCCCCCTGTCAGGTCCCGGGGAACCTCGTCGTGAACGGCTCGTTCGAGAACGGCGCCACCATACCGACCGGATGGAACGATCCGAACCTCTCGTCGAACAACGGCGGCGCCGCGGACTGCGCACGCTGGGTGACGTTCGCGCCGACCGTCGCGTGGGCTCGTTTCGGCCAGCTCGGCCACCACGCCCTCGAGGCAGGGGACGTGATCGAGATCGGCGCATACATCCGCTCCCTCGACGGCAACACCGAGCCGGCAGAGGTGTTCTTCTCGGGAACCGGGGGTGACTTCTACCTCTCGATCACCGCGCCGTTGAGCGGCACGGGTTGGTACAAGGCGCAGGGCACCCACAGGCTCACGACGACCGTCACCGAGTTCACGGTCGGCGTCGGCGCGGCCCTCAACGGACCGCGCACGCTCGGCGTCGACAACATCTGGTTCCGCGTCGTCCCCGGGGAGTGACGGACGGCGGTCGCGCGAAAGCAAAAAATGCGCGGGAAACAAGATACGCGAAAGCCCCCGCCGCAGAGCGACGAGGGCATTCGAAAGCCAAGTGTGGACGAGACGGCGGCGCGAACGCGGCCGTCACGACATGTTGCCTCTCAGGAGCGGGCGAAGCCCTGGAGGAAGAACGCGATGACGAA
>JBKJQC010000883.1:0-5148 GCA_046593995.1 Polyangiales bacterium | reverse complement strand
GATGCAGCTCGGGGGGGACGCCGAGCCGTTCGCCGCGCGCGCGATCCCCTATCGCTTCCCGGCGTTCGTCCTCGCGCCGTCCCGCGACGGCACCACGTACTACCTGCGGGTCACGAGCTCGAGCTCGATCCCGCTGCCGCTGCGGCTCTGGTCGTCGTCGTCGTTCGCGGGACACACGACGCGCGACGGTCTCGCGCAGGGTCTCTACGTCGGCCTCATCGTCGCCGTGATCGTCTACCAGGCACTCCTCGCGTTCGGTCTGCGGAGCAGCACGCACTGGCGTTACGCGCTCTTCCTCGCGTCGTTCCTCGGCTTCCAGACTACGATCGAGGGGCTCGGCTTCCAGTTCCTCTGGCCGAAGAGCTCGTGGGCCGCGGACCACGCGATCCCGATCTTCTGCGCAGCCGCGATCTCGACGTCGCTCCCCTTCGCGCGCGACTATCTCGGTCTCGAGCGCGCCGAGCCGCGCATGGCCGCGATGACGCGCGGCTTCGCGTTCTTCACCGTCGCGTACGGCGTCGCGAGCCTGGTCCTGCCCGTGCGCGAGTGCTCGCGCATCGCCGCATTCCTCGTCCTCGCGTGCAGCCTGTTGATCCTGGTGATCGCGTCGGTCCGCCTCCGCGACGCGAGCCCGGGCGCGAGCCGCAGACCGGTGCAGCTCTTCCTCATCGCGTGGTCCGCGCTCCTCTTCGGATCGATGACGACCGCGCTCCGCGTGCAGAGCGTGATCCCGACCAACACCTTCACGCTCTACGCGCAGCAGATCGGGTCGCTCTTCGAGGCGGTGCTCCTCTCGCTCGGTCTCGCGGCGCGCGTCGACATGCTGCGGCGGAAAGCCGACACGGAGCGCGCGAAGGCCCTCGAAGCGACCACGCGCTCGGCCGCAGAGCTCGAGAAGCTCAACGAGGAGCTCCGTCGGCAGATCGCCGAGCGGTCTCGCTCCCTCGCGGAGGCGCTCGCCGGGATCAGCGGCGCGCAGGACGCCTCGTCACAGAGCGCCCTCCTCCACGGCGCGGTGCTCGACGGCCGCTATCGCATCGTGCGCACGCTCGGCGCCGGCGGCATGGGCGCGGTGCTCGAGGTCGAGCGCGTCGCCGATGGTCGCAAGCTCGCGCTCAAGGTCCTCTCCGGCACGCCCAGCGCCGCGGCCGCAGCGCGGTTCGCGCGCGAGGCCGAGATCGCCGCGAAGGTGCACCACAAGAACCTGGTGTCGATCGTCGACGTGGGCGTGTCCGACGCCGCAGGAGGCAATCGGCTCTACCTCGTGATGGAGCTCGTCGAAGGGAGCGCGCTCGAGGCGTTCCGCGACCGCTTCGGCGACGTCGCGTGGGCCCTCCCCTTGCTCGCCGAGCTCGCCGACGGACTCGCCGCGCTGCACGGCGCGGGCATCGTCCATCGCGATCTGAAGCCGGGGAACATCCTCTTGCCGGCGAGCCCTACCAGCGTCACGGGTGGGGATGGCGCGCGCGTGAAGATCGCCGACTTCGGCATCGCGCGGCTCTCTGCCGAGAACGACGCCGAGCAGGACGTCGCGCACGCCCAACCGGGAAAGCAGCTCACGACACTCCGCAGCGAACGCCCGTCGGAGCTCACGCAGACGGGTCTCTGGCTCGGGACCCCGCAGTACATGGCGCCCGAGCTCGCCCAAGGCGTGCAGAACGCGCGGCCGGCGGTCGACGTCTTCGCGTTCGGGGTGGTCGCCCACGAGCTCCTCACCGGGAGCTCGCCATTCGAGACGCCGCCGATCTACGACGCGCTCGCGGGCCGCTCCATCCACGCGCTCTACATGCTCTACGAGATCGAGCTCCCCTCCCGCGCGGACGATCCCGTCGCGCGCGTCGTGGAGCGGTGCATTCAGGTCGATCCCTCGGCGCGCCCGACCGCGCGCGAGATCTGCGACGCGTTCGCGCATCATCGCGGCCGAAAGCCGGCGAGCGCGTCCGTGGTCACCCTCGCCCCGGGTGGTCACTGAACGACGGCAAGGGCGATCTCTGCGACACGGACAAGGACGGCGACGGGATTCCGAACGCGACCGACGACTGCCCCGACGACGCGAACGCCGATCAGAAGGACGGCGATCAGGACGGCAAAGGTGACGTCTGCGACGACGACAGCGATGGCGACGGCATCGCGAACGAGGGGGACAACTGCAAGGACATCGCGAACGAGGGACAGTTCGACGGCGACGGAGACGGGCTCGGAGACGAGTGCGACGACGACGTCGACGGCGACGGCATCCCCAACGCGACCGACAACTGCAAGGAGACGGAGAACGCCGATCAGCTCGACAGCGACGGCGACGGCCGCGGTGACGCCTGCGGCGAGCCGGCCCACGGCGACGACGCTCCGAGCGAGGATCCCGCGGCAGCAGGGCCGGTCGACGACGGCACCGCCGCGAGCGGTGGCTGCACCTGGGGAGGCGCCGTGGGAAGCGCGGGGCCCGTGACGACCTCGGCGTTGCAAAACGCGCTCGGAGGCCTCGCCGCGCTCGCGGTGCTGGCCGCGCGACGCACGCGACGCTCCCGCCGCCGCGGGTAGCCGACGACCCCGTCTTGCACGCGGCTTCCGGCCGACGCGAGCGGCACGCCGCGTGAAAGGCGTCGGTTCAGCTCATGTTAGGGACCGCACTCGGCCTCGTCGCCGTCGTCGTCTGCGTGGCCCTCAACGCATTCTTCGTCGCGGCGGAGTTCGCCCTCGTCACGGTTCGACACACCTGGGTCGAGCAGCTCGCAAAGAAGGGGCACAAGTCGATCGGCTACGTGAAGCAGGCCGCAGGTCGGCTCGACGACACGATCGCGGCGACGCAGCTCGGCATCACCATCGCGTCGATCGCGCTCGGCTGGCTCGGCGAGCCCGCGATCGCGCGGCTGATCGAGCCGGTCTTCGCGCGCTTCACGAGCGCGAGCAGCACGGCGGCGCACACCGTCGCGACCGCAGTCGCGTTCAGCGCCATCACCTTCCTCCACGTCGTGTTGGGCGAGCTCGCCCCGAAGGCGATCGCGCTCGGGAACCCCGAGGAGACGGCGCTCCGCGTGGCGCGCCCCCTCCTCTACTTCTCGCGCGCGTTCCGGCCGATCGTCTGGGCGATGAACGGCGTCGGGAACGCGATCGTGCGGCGCCTCGGCTTCGAGCCGGCGAGCGGTCACGAGCGCGCGCACTCCGCGGCCGAGCTCAAGATGCTCGTCGACGAGTCGCACGACGCCGGCGGCCTCGACGTGATGCAGGCCGAGGTCGTGGGCCGGACCCTCGAGCTCGGTCAGATCCGCGTGCGCGAGGTGATGACGTCGATCGACGGCGTCGCCTTCCTCGATCTCACCATGGCCGATCAAGAGATCCTGGCGGCGATCACCCTCACCGAGTTCACGCGCATGCCGGTGTGGTCGGGTCGACGTGGCAAGTTCATCGGCGTGGCCAACGTGAAGCTGCTGCTCCTGCAGCATCTGCGCACGGGAAAGCTCCGGCTCCGTGACGCGATCCTCCAGCCGCTCACGTTCCATCATGCAGCGCCGCTCGGTCGCGTCCTCCGCCAGTTCAAGAAGCGCGGACAGCACCTCGGGTTCGTGGCGAGCGACGACGGCGCGCAGATCGGGATCGTGACCATGGAGGACGTCATCGAGCAGATGCTCGGCGACATCGACGACGAGCTCGACGTCGGGGCCGACAGCGTGCGCATGAGCCGGGCGAGCATCGAACGCGCCGAGCGGCCCTCGATTCACTGAGAAGTTCATCGAGACCCCTGAGATCGACCGTGGACCTCTTCGCGGCCACGCCATTCCCGAGCCGAGCGGCGACGGTGGCGCTGGGAGCGCATCCGTTGGATCACCATGACGCGCGTCCTCATTGCCGAAGCCGAGCCCGGCCTGCGCGGGTTCGTCGCGGACGCGCTTCGCGCGGCCGGCTTCGAGGTCGACTTCATCTCCGAGACACGCGTGCGCAGCGGCGATCTCGAGCAGGTCGACGCGGTCGTGGCGGATCTCGGCACCGCCGTGCGCAACGGTTGGGTCGGCGAGCACGGTCGGAAGCCCGGCCACGCCCGCCTCGTCGTGACCTCGCCGGTGAAGGCGTTCCTCGAGGACGTGCGCGCGCAGGCCGACGCCGTCCTCGCCACGCCCGCCACGAGCGAAGAGGTCGTCGAGACCATCGTGAGCCATCACGTGCAGCTTCCCACGGAGGCCGAGCCCGATCCGATCGCGCTGCCGTCTCGTCAACACACGCTCGTCGAGCGTGGCCTGTACGGCGCGAGGAGCGATCCCGAGCTCGTGGCGATCGCGGGGCTCGCGGCGCGCGCGCTCGGCACCAAAGTCGGCCTCGTCACGCTCATCGACGCCCAGCGTCAGGTCTTCCTCGGATCGCACGGGCTGCCGGCCGATCTCGCGGCGGCCGGGGGCACCCCGCGGAGCTGGTCCTTCTGTCAGCACGTCGTCGGCTCGAACGCGCCGCTGATCGTGGAGGACGCGCAGCTGCACCCGACGCTCTCGCAGTCTCCATTGGTCCAGAGCGGGCTCGTTCGGTCGTACGCCGGCGTGCCGGTGGTGCTGCCGGGCATCGGAGCCATCGGCGCCGTGTGCGTCGTGTGCGATCGTCCGCGCAGCTTCGACCCGGGTCACATCGCCTCGCTCGAGCTCGCGGCGCAGCTCGCATCGCAGCGGCTCGAGAAGATCGTGCGCGAGCGGCCCATGGAGATCAGGCTCGGGCCGACGGCCCCCGCGCTCCTCGACCAGGGCGACGTGCTCGACGGAAAGTACATCGTCACCGCGCGCCTCGGCGAAGGCGGGCAGGCGAACGTCTACCTCGCGCGCGACCGCCTGGTCGGACAGCTCGTCGCGATCAAGGTGCAGCGTGAGGGCGCCGATCCGTCGATCGTTCGGGAGGCCAAGGCGCTCGCGCAGCTCCGCCACCGGTCGATCGTGCAGCTCTACGGCTGGGGGAAGCTCGACGACGGGACCGTCTACATGGTCCTCGAGTACGTCGGCGGCGAGACGCTCCACCGCCACCTCGCGAACCTCCGCCACGCCGGCCGCGCCATGAAGGTAGCGGAAGTGCTCGACGTCGCGCGCTCGCTCGCAGGTGCGCTCGCGACGCTGCACTCGGTCGGCCGGCTGCACGGCGACGTGAAGGCGGCGAACGTGATGCTCGACGCCGCGCTCG
>JBKJQC010000705.1:0-8125 GCA_046593995.1 Polyangiales bacterium | reverse complement strand
ATCGACAGGGTCGCGATGCCGCTCTCACCGGGCAGCGTGTAGGCGCGGGGCGCCTGCGGGTGGTAGCCGGAGTGCGCGAGGCCGAGCACACGCGCCTTGGCCTCGGTGAGCTGGCGTGCCCGGTCGAACGACACGCCGTCGGTCTTGCGGAAGTAACCGAGCTGCCGCGCCTCCTCGGCGCTGGTCGCGATCTTCGCGAGCGCGATGTTCTTGAAGGTGTTGGTGACGAACTCGTAGGTGTTCGCCGCGACGCCCTCGGGGATGCCTTCGAGCGCGCGCCAGAGGAGGTTCACGTTGCCGCCGCCGCCCGGGAGCAGGCCGACGCCGACCTCGACCAGGCCCGAGTACGTCTCCGAGGCGGGCTGCACGGCCGCACAGGGGAGACAGAGCTCGAGGCCGCCGCCGAGGGTCATGCCGTAGGGCGCCGCGACGACCGGCACACGGCTGTACTTCACCTTCTGCATGTTGGCCTGGAGGCCCTTCACCATGGAGCGGATCTGCTCCCACTCCTTGTTCCCTGCGGCCATGACCACGAGGAACAAGTTGGCGCCGACGCAGAAGTGCTCCCCCTCGTTGGCGATGACCATCGCGCGGAAGTCCTGCTCGGCGCGCTCGACGGAGTCGCCGATCATCTTGATGACGTCCGGATCGATCGAGTTCGCCTTGGTCTTGAAGGTGAGGCCGAGGACACCGTCGCCGAGGTCCCACGCTTCGGCGCCGTCGTTCTTCAGCACGGGCGCCTGGCCGCGGCGGAGGATCTGCAGCGTCGCATAACGAGGATCTGCTTTCCGTGCGACGTACTCGTTCTTCGTCTGGTCCCACACGCGCCTATCCGAGGAGGAGCCGGAGTAGAAGCCGGTCGCGCCCTTCGACTTCATCGTCTCGACCCACGCCGGGAGGGCGATACCCTCCTTCTTCATGCGGTCGTACGTCTCGACGAAGCCGAGCGCGTCCCAGGTCTCGAAGGGGCCGAGCTCCCAGTTGTAGCCCCACTTCATGGCGTCATCGACGGCCTTGGGGTCGTCCGAGATCTCGCCGAGGCGCCGGGCCGAATAAGCGATCGAGCGGGCGAGCACGCGCCAGGCGAACTTGCCGGCCTTGCCCTCGTCCGCGACGAGCTTCTTCACGCGCTCGCGCGGATTCTCCACCTTGCTGATCGACTTGGTCGTCTTCGCGATCGCCTCGTCGCCGCCCTTCGCGCGGTAGTCGAGCGTCTTCGGGTCGAACGTCGAGACGTCCTTGCCCACCTTCTTGTAGAAGCCGCCCTTGGTTTTGTCGCCGAGGAGCTTCTTCTCGATCATCGTCTTGATGAACGCGGGGACCTCGAACACGGCGCGCTCCTCGTCGTTCGGGAGCGACGTGAAGCAGTTGGCCGCGACGTGGGCGAAGGTGTCGAGGCCGACGAGATCGGCGGTCCGGAACGAGGCGCTCTTCGGGTGCCCCATCGGGACGCCGGTGATGTTGTCTACGTCCTCGGGGGTCAGGCCCTCCTCGAGCATCATGTGGATCGTCGACATCATCGCGTGCACGCCGATGCGGTTGCCGATGAAGTTCGGCGTGTCCTTGCCGAAGACGATGCCCTTGCCGAGCTGGTCCTCGCCGAACTTTCGCACGCGCTCCATCGCGTCGGGCGACGTGTCGGGGCCGGCGACGAGCTCGAGGAGCTTCATGTAACGGACGGGATTGAAGAAGTGCATCACGAGGAAGTTCTTGCGGAAGTCGTCGCTGCGCCCCTGCATCATCTCGGCGATCCGGAGACCGCTGGTGTTGCTCGCGACGATGGTCCCGGGCTTCACGATCTTCTCGAGCTTCGTGAACAACGCCTGCTTCACGTCGAGCCGCTCGAGGACGGCCTCGATCACGAGATCGACCGTCTCCATCTTGCCGAGGTCGTCGTCGGTGTTGCCGACGCTGACGAGCCGCGCGTTCGACTTGTGGGTGAACGCGGCCGGGCGCGCCTTGAGCGCCTTGTCCAAGCCGCCCGCGGCGAAGCGATTGCGCGCGCTCTTGTCCTTCTTCTCCGCGTCGGTGAGGTTCGGGGGGACGATGTCGAGGAGGATCACTTCCACGCCGGCGTTCGCCAGGTGCGCCGCGATCCCGCTTCCCATCACCCCGGCCCCGATCACTCCCGCACGACGAATCGGCTTGTTCATGCGGCGGACACTCGTCGGGTGGAAGACAGGAGGCAAGGGGGGGCCGCCCGAGCCGTGTCTACGTTTTCGTCACCCGCCGGGGCACGCGGGCTCCAGGTAGAACTTGTTGGCGTTGGCGACTCCCTGACAGCGCGTGATGCAGACGCCGCCGCACGTCTTGGCGGCGGGACCGGACAACCCGGGGGGGCAGATCTGGCCCGCCGGATTGCGCCAGCAAGCGCCCGCCCCGAGCGTGCACGAGAGATTGTCCGGGACCTCGAAGATGCACTCGCTACCGGAGAAAGTCGGGCAAGCGCCCGCCACGGTGCACGTCTTCCGGTCGCCCTCCTTGCAGAGGCCGCCGTATCCGATCGCGACGGAGAAGCTCGCGGCCTGGAAGCTGTTCCAATAGGTCAGGCCGTCGCAGCCGCACACTGGCCCGTACGTCGCGATGCTGTCCATCGGCTTGCACGTCCCCGTCGTCGCCGCGCCGCACCCCACGCGGTTGCAGAAAGCGTTGGTGCCGCACTGCCCGTTCGCGGTGCAAGGCATCCCGACGTCGGGGCCGGCGTCGAACGGGCCGCCGGCATCGGTGCTGCCCGGCCCGGAGTCGACCCCGACGGCGTCGCCGACCACGACCGCGTCGACACCACCGCCATCGACCGAGATCGTCGTGTCGGCACGGGCGTCGCCGACGGTCGAGTCGGTGCGCGGCCTGGTGTCGTCGACGGCGTCGTCGACGGATGAGTCGAGCGCGGAGTCCACCGAGACCGACGTCTCCGACCCCGTATCGTCGACGGATGCATCGTCGACCGTGCCCGCGACCGTGAAGTCGGACGACGAGCAGCCCAGCGCGAAGACGAGCGGCCACGTCGCGCACGCGCCCCAGCGGAGCAGATGGATGCAAGGGGTCGACGACGTGCTCATGCGTGGTTCTTCCAAGTGACTCGAAGCCTCGGTGTCCCGCGCCCAGCGTCGGCGCGGAAGGTCCGGGCGTCCAAATGCGCCCCGAATCACGACCGCATGCGCCGTGCGTCCACGCTCTCGTCGAGAGGGCGCGAGGAGTACGATGTCCGCGTGCTTCGCTTCAGCGCGCTCTTCGCGGCGTCCGTCCTCGCGACCTCCGCCGCGAGCTCGGTGACGACCGCGGGCGAGACCAGCGCGCGCGCCGCCGACGCGGGGTCGGAGCCTCCGCGCCGGTTCTATGGCTGGCAGATCTTCCTCACGGCGCATGTCGGCCAGGCGCTGGTCATCCACGGCTTCCTCTCCGACAGCTACACGCCGATCGTCGTCGGCGCCGGGACGTGGTTGTCCGGCGGTGTGGCCGTGCACGGGGCTCACGGCAACGGCGGCGCCGCGCTCGCGAGCCCCGCGATCCAGGCGTCTCCTCTCGTGCTCGCGGCGATCGGGAGCCAGTTCGGCAAGCGGCGCGACGGCGAGGAGATCGCGACCGTGACCCTCGTCGTCGGCGCGATCGTGGCGCCCCTCCTCGACGGTCTGCTGCTCGGATGGGAGCGCTCACCAACGCGCTCACCAACACATCGGGCTCCCGCAGGCCTATCG
The DNA here is from genome assembly GCA_046593995.1 of Polyangiales bacterium. Lineage (GTDB taxonomy): Bacteria > Myxococcota_A > Polyangia > Polyangiales > JADJMO01 > JALHOE01. Next base: position 4,430 of record JBKJQC010000705.1, on the reverse strand, counting down.
CTGCAGGTCGCGCCGAACGTCGCCCGCGATCGGTTCGGACTCTTCCTCGGCGGGCAGTTCTGACATGCGGACGCGCTTGCTCGTGCCACTCGCGCTCGCCGCTTCCCTCGTGTCGCTCGTGTCGCTCATGACGACGCCTGCGGCCGCCGAGCTGGACGGCTTCTTTCGTGGGGGGCTCGGCGTGGGGAACCTGCGGACGCGGTCGAGCGTCGCGGCCTCGCCGCCGAGCATCACGGAGGCGATGTCGCGCACCACGTTCACCGGCGAGCTCTCCGCCGGCGCCACCATCGATCGGAGCTGGGTGGTCGCCGCCACGCTCCTCGAGCACATCGTCACGCTCGACCGAAACTACGCGACGACCTCGCCGTTCGGCGGAGAGACCGCGCTCACGCTCACGCTGCTCGGGATCACGGTGGAGCACCACCCGAAGCCGCGCGGCGGGCTCTTCTACGGCGGGACGGTCGGCGTCTGCGAGCACGCGCTCCGGACGGTGGACCGGCCGGTGGGCTTCGGCATTGCCGCGTACGGAGGCTGGGACTTCGCGGTCTCCGCCCGATCCTCCTTCGGCGTCGGAGTGCGACTCCTCTACGCCCGCATGTCCGTCGAGGTGCCGAGGAGCGGCGTGTCCCAGGCCTTCGCCCCCTCGATTTCGCTCCACTACGTGTTCCGCTGAACCCGCCGGCTCGGGACCCGCCGCACGAGCGGTGCCTCCCACGGCGAGGGCGGGCCGTACCCGAGCGGGACGATACCCGTTCGAGCGGGGTTTTGTGCACCCAGCAGCGCGTACCCCTCCTGCGGACCTCGAACCGCGGCTGAGCCGCGCGACAAAGTCTGCAACCGAGTATGCCGCGCGATCCCGCCTGCGATACCGTTCGCTGGCTTCTCCATGGGCGCAGCTGTCGGAATCGATCTCGGTACGACGAACACCGTCGTCGCACACTGCGCCGGTAAGGAGACGCGCGTCCTCCTCGACGAGGCGGGGCAGAACCTCCTTCCGAGCGTCGTCTCCTTCCACCCGAACGGCCAGATCCTCGTCGGGCGCGAAGCGCGTAAGCGACGCGTGATCGACGCTGCGAACACCGTCTTCTCCGTGAAGCGACTGATCGGCCGGCAGTACGGCACGGCCGAGGTCGAGAAGGCAAAGCAGCAGCTGCCGTTCTCGCTCGGCGAGGGCGCGAAGAAGCAGACGGTCGTCGTGTCGCGCGGCAAGCAGTACGAGCTCCCCGCGATCAGCGCCCTCGTGGTGCAACGCGCGAAGGACATCGCAGAGAAGGCGCTCGGCGAGAAGGTCGACCGCGCCGTCATCACCGTGCCGGCGAGCTTCAACGATCTCCAGCGCTCGGCGACGCGCCGCGCGGCGAAGCAGGCAGGCCTCGACGTGTTGCGCATCCTCAACGAGCCGACCGCAGCGGCCCTCGCCTACGGGATGGGCTCGCGCGAGAGCGAGCGCCTCGCCGTCTACGACTTCGGTGGCGGCACGTTCGATCTCACGATGCTCGACGTCTCGGACAACGTCGTCGAGGTGCTCGGCACCGCGGGTGACTCGTTCCTCGGCGGCGACGACATCGACGCGGCGGTCGAAGGGCAGATCACCCGCGCGATCCTCGCGCAGACGCGCCTCGACCCGCGGAGCAGCATCGAGGTGATGGCGCTCATCCGCGCTGCGGCGGAGCACCTCAAGATCCAGCTCTCGACGCAGGTCACCGCGCACGTCGAGCTCAAGGCGATCGGCTACGGCGAGGGCGGCGTCGCGATCGACTTCCGCTTCGAGCTCTCGCGCAACCAGCTCGAGCGACTCTCGCGCCCCTTCATCGACCGGACGGTCGCGGTCTGCGCCGACGCGCTCCGGGTCGGCAAGCTCGACATCGGCGACTTCTCGAGCGTGATCCTCGTCGGCGGCTCGACGCGCATGCCCTTCGTGCAAGAGCGCGTGGAGGCCTTCTTCGGGAAGCCGCCGCGGGTCGACTGGAACCCGGACGAGGTCGTGGCGGTCGGAGCCGCGATCCTCGCGGCGATGCTCTCGGGGAAGCAGGAGCGCCCCGACGTGCCCGTCGCGCCGGCGATCGCGAAGCGCATCCCGACCCCTGCGCGTCTCCCGGCGTTCGACGCGTTCGGCGTCCCCGAGCCTCCGCCGATGCCGCCGCCGTACATCCCTGAGCCCGTCTTCGAGCCGCCGGCGACGAGCGCGCAGCCGCACATGCTCCCGGCGCTCTCACAAGGCCCCGCGATCCCGTCGGTCTTCCCGGTCGCCCCCGAAGGCGATGGACCGCTCCTCATCGACGTCACGCCGCTCACGCTCGGCGTCGAGGTCGTCGGCGGCTTCTTCGATCGCATCATCCCGCGGAACACGTCCGTCCCCGCGACGCGCGCCCGCAAGTTCGTCACCTCGACGGAGAACCAGAAGGAGCTCGTGCTCCGGGTGTTCCAGGGGGAGGACGACAAGGCCGCGAACAACACGGCGCTCGGCGAGCTCGTGCTCTCGGAGCTGCCGCCGGCGCGCCGCGGCGAGCTCGAGATCGAGGTCAGCTTCGACCTCGATGCGGACGGCATCCTCAATGTCAGCGCGCGCGAAGAGCGCAGCGGACGTGAGGTGAAGGCTGCGATGCACGTCGGCGGGCAGGGGGACAAGCGCGCCGCCGGAGGCATGATCTGAAGTGAGCTCGATATCGCCGAAGGGCCCTCCGAAGAAGGTGACGATCCGCCCCGCCGCTGCTCCCGAGGAGCGCGACAAGACGGTGATGCGCTGGGCCGCCGTCATCGACAAGGTCGACTTCCTCACGCTCCTGCGCCTTCCGAAGACGGAGCGTGGTCCCTCGGAGCCTGATGTCCGGCGCGCCTATCGCGCGTTCGCGCGCGCGTTCCACCCCGATCACTATCGGGACGCGACGCCCGAGATCCGCTCCGCCGCCGCGAAGATCTTCAGCGTCGGCGCCGAGGCGTATCACGTGCTGATGGATCCGCTCCTGCGGCTCCGCTACCTACGGGCTCTTGCCGCCGGGCACGTGCGCGTTCCGATCGAGGACCTCGAGAGGTCGACGCGGGACGCCGCCAACAAGGCCGCGTCTCTCCCGTCGGTGTCGCTCGCGAAGACGCCCGGTGGGAAGCAGCACGCCGACCGCGCGGACAAGATGCTCGCCCTCGGGGAGCTCACCCACGCGAAGACTGCGCTCGAAAAAGCGCTCGAGCACGAGCCGGGGAACGTCGGGCTTGCAGCAAAGCTGCAGGCCGTCGAGGCGCGGCTCTATGCTCCTCGCAAGGGTGGGTGACGTGGACTTCTCCGCGATCGAGCGCTGCCGAGACATCACCGACGAGGTCGTGGCCGAAGCGGTCATGACTCGCGAAGACGCTCGCGCGCTCCTCGAGCATGCCGCGCTCGTGTCGAGGCCCGCGGAGGCTGGCGCGCGCGTCCTCCTCGTCTTCGCGAAGATGGCGACGCCCGACTGCGACTGGGTCGACGGCGCGCTCCGCATCGAGATCGTGGCGGAGGGCGAGGGGGCTGCGATCGAGTCGTTCGCCGAGATCGGCGGCGGTCTCAAGGAGCGCGTCTTTCCTGTCCTCCACATGAAGGTCCCGCTCGCGGAGTTCGCGATGGCGATCGAGCGGTTCCCGCAGGCGATCGTGCCGCTCGCGTTCACCCGTGCCGCGGATCGGTTGGTGCTCACGGCGACGGAGGTGCCGCGGCCGGTCACGGAGAAGCCGCCCATGGCGGTCGAGAGCGATCCGAGAAGGGCGCGCATCGTCACCCCGAACCCGATGGCCCACTTGCCGACGGTCGCCGGCTCGAAGGTGACGGTCGGCCGCGGGCCCACTGCATCGGCCGACGCCGGCGGACCGAAGTTCTCGCCGCCGCAGATGTCCGACGAGCTGCAGAAGAAGCTCGCGCGCATCCAGCTCAAGCGAAAGACCGCGATCGGCACTCCTGCCATTCCTGACATCAAGGAAGAGAAGGCGCCGAAGCCCAAGCTGCGCCGTCCGGGGATGATCCCCCGCGAAGATCCGACGCCGCCGCCGATGCAGATCCACCTGCCGCCCGGCACTCCGCCCCTCCCCGATCACGAGCCCGAGAACCCCGAGAAAAAAGAGGGCGAGCCCGAGAAGAAGGACGACGTCGACAAGGAGTGGGGTTAAATCACGGAGCGTGATCTCGAATGCCCCGCCGCAGATCGGATTGAACACGGAGGCACGGAGGCACGGAGGTACGGGGGTTCGAGAGTCTGCCGATCGTCTCGGACACGTCGTCGTCGCGCGTCGCTGCCTGCGCGTCGCCGCTCTCCGAGGACAAACAGGGAGACGGGGAGACGGGGAGGCTTTTGGGTGGAAGTCGAGATCGGCAGACTCTGAAACTCCTTCTCGTCTCCCCGACTCCCCGGCTCCCTGTTTTCTCGGATCTCCGTGCCTCCGTGCCTCCGTGTTCAATCGATCGATACGCT
>JBKJQC010000672.1:0-7807 GCA_046593995.1 Polyangiales bacterium | reverse complement strand
CCTGAGGCATCCCCTCATACGACCCCGAAGATCTCGCGGCAGAATCGCTGTTCGCGGACGATGCGATCGAACGCCTCCATCAGCGGACGCAGCCACTCCTCGCGCATCGTCGGTATGCAGCCATACCAATAGAGCCCCTGCCGAAACAGCGAATGCGTCCTCTTCTTGACGGTATTCACCTTGAGGTAGCGGTCGAGGCCCGTTGCCTCGCTGGCCGCGCCGAGCAGCGTGAGCAGCGTCTGCGCGACGGCCGCGAGGAGCATCAGCCGGTCGCGTCGATCCGCGTTCTTGATGTGGGTTGCCGAGAGCCCCATGCCGAAGTGAATGTCCTTCTGATCGCGGAAGGTCTCCTCGATCGTGAAGCGGCGGCCGTACAGCTTGACGATCTCACTCGCCGGCCGATCGTGAAGCGACGTCGCAAGGCACCAGCCTTCCTTCATCGCCTTCGCGTGGACGACCACGACGGCCGGCACCTCAGCGCGGTCTGCCGTTACACGTGCGGGCGCGATCTTCAACGCCCGGCCCGTCTTCGGGATCCACTCCTGCGCCGGCTTCGCCTCGGCGGTCGAGTCCTCGACCAAGATGAGACCGCGGAATCGGATCACGAAGTCCCAGCCGAGAAGCGTCAGCTGTTCGTACAGCTTCTGGTCGCCGAAACCGCGGTCAGCCAGAAGCGTGATGCTGACCTCCTCGGGCAACGCATCGTGCAGGCGTTCGATCAGCGCGTACTCGAGTTCGTTCCGACGGTCCTTGAGTTGCGACTTCTTCGTGGTTCGCCACATCAGCGGCGTCGCGCGCCCGTGCGATGTGATCAGGTAGGCCGCGATCGTCGTGTGGTCGTCCTTCTCGAAGTCGGTCCAATCCAGCGCGATGACGATCTCCTTGCGCTCGCCGACGATGTACGCAGCCCAGAGCTTCTGGACCTCCTCGATCGAGATGCCCTCGTTCCCCACGAGACGATCGATCTGCTTCACACCGCTTTTGGGCCGGATCTCCGCGACTTGCGCGTACGCCTGACCGATCGCGTGCAGCGAAAGAACCGCTGCATTCATCACGCCGGTGACGCCGTTCGCCAACGACAGCACCCTGAGCTCGTGCAGATCCGGTCCGAAGATCTCGACCACCGTCTCGTGAACGTAGCGCCGACCGAGCCGGTCACGCCGACGGTTGCGGATCGCACTGCCGTGCACGCTCGGGGAAGTCGTAGTCATGCCGCTCGGTACCACGAACCTTCGCCGCTGCGGCGACGCTCAAAACTGCGCTCCGCCCCCAAAAGAATCCTCCGCTCAGAACGGGGGGATCCCTCAGGAGACACACCGGAGAACAAGGAAATTCTGAATGAGCGTTCAGGGCGACTGAACACCGCGGATGCGCTTCGATTCGCGTCGCAGCGCCCCGTCGTCGGCGCGATCCGTGCGCTTGGCGGCACCGTCCGCCAGCAACTCGGTTTCGGCAACGCGATCGTGGCAACGTTGCCGACCGCCGCGGTCGATGCGTTGGCGCTGCGCGATGACGTCCTCACCATCGGCCTCAATCAGACCGACGTGCAGCCGCCAGATTCGGTGGGCCGCAGCGAGATCCGATCAGACCCTTACCTGTCCTACGCGCAGTATGCAAACACCAACGGGTCGTACATCGGCATTATCGACAGTGGCATTCGCGCTTCGCACGTGCTGTTGAGCGGACGCACCGCGTGGGTTCGCAACTGTGTCGGCGCGGAGTACGGTTCCAACTGCCACGAAATCTGGTACCCTGGGGAGGGTCCGAATGACGTGCAGTGGAACCATGGTACGGGCACCGCATCGATTCTCGTCGGCGCGAGCAACAGTTCGCTCGGGAGTTCCTATGGCGGTGTCACGACGAAGATCGTCGACTCCTTCAATGTATATACATCTACGGGGTTCGTGACGAGCGCCGCTGTCGCTGCCTTTCGGGCCGCGATCAACGGCGGCGATGGAGTGATCGTCGGTGAGATTCAGCTCCCTCAGGTTTACAATGACACGCTTGCGCTCGCGGCGCGTGACTCCTATGACGCTGGTGCGGCAATCATCGCCGCGGCAGGCAACTACGGAAGCTCTTCTTCATCGGTCTCTAGCCCTGGCGGCGGTCAGCGTGTTCTCGCTGTCGGCGCATATGAGTCGAGCGATCGGTCGAAGGTCTGGGACTCCTCGGGTCGCGGCCCGTCGTGGGGAAACGCGACGCGACTCAAGCCTGAGATGGTAACGATCACTCGGACCTTGGCGGCATCGTCCGTCTCGACCACCGCGACCCTCACGCAAACCGGCACGAGTGGGTCGACTCCGTACGTAGCCGGTGGGGCCGCACTCTTCCGGGACTTCCTCGTCTATCGAGGCAGCTGCTCGATGCAACTGCTTGGGTGCGACCCCGGACTCGTCTACAGCGGATTGATTCTCCAGACGTATGTTCCCAGCGGCTGGCAGATCGACAACAACAGCGGTGCGGGGAAGTTCCTGATGAAGCGGGCCAACTGCTCGGCATGGCTCGTTTCGTCGGTGACCGTTGGAAACGGTCTGAACGTCGACATCCCCTTCACGCTGAACGGCGCGTACTCCGGTATCGAGGCCGCGATCTACTGGCCTGAAGGCGACTGGCTCGGCTACACCCCGAACCTGAACGACGTCGACCTGTACATCAGAAACCCGGCAAACACAACGAACCTCGCCAGTTCGGTTCGTGTCGACACGCCGTGGGAACGCGCTGTCTACAATGGCAGTAGCATCACTGGCACATACTTTATCCGCGTCAATGGATATAGCGTGCCGTACAATTACTACAACTTTCCCGGCGCTCGCGTGCACGTCGTTGCTCGCGCAGAGGTGAGCGGTCTCTGCTTCTGAAGCCTAAGGTAGGACGGGCTTCTGGTTGCGGGGTTCCGAACGGACTCCTTGCCAAGGAACATCGATGAAGAACCTTAGCGTCGCCTCAGTCGTCGCGGGCGTCGCGTTGCTGCTAACGTCGTGTGGTGCGTCTGTGTCTGCGCCGGCTGGTGGCGGCTCTCAGTTTGCGGACGCCGGATCTGACACGAGCGCCCAAAGTGGAGGTCCCGACGTGAGTGACACGGCCGACATAGACAAAGCCGACATGGACACGGCCGACACCTGTGCGGCGGTCGCGGTACTGGCGAACGATGCCGCATACCGCGCACGGCCGGAGCCGGAGCAGGAATTCACGGGACTCGTGCGCTATCTGGAGGGTACCGGCGGACCCGGTGGTCGGTATCTGCCGTACCGCCTCGATGACGTGCCTCTGTACGTTCCGCCGGGAATGAACGCGTACGTGAAGCCCTTCGTGGGGCAATCGGTGCTCGTCGTCGGAAAATCGGTCAATGTAGGATTCGGAGGCGAGGTGTGGCCGGGGACGGTACAGCGCGTGTGCCCGTGATTGGTGCCCGGCTTGCGGTGGTGGTGGGAGTGCTGTCAGGCTGCTCCAGTGAGTCTGCGTGTCATCCTACGTTTCGACCGGTTGACACGGCGCGCCGCTGTCTCCGAGCATTCGTAGCATCACCGTGTTTCGAGGACCCCGGACCGCCCAGCGTGCGCTGCAGTGTAGTTTCCGACGGCACGATCTTCGTTTCAATCGACGGCCGCGTGTATCCGGGCGCGCGCGCCTGTTCCGATGATGAACACCGACTGTACACCGGTCTGCCTCCGTGTGATTGAGCCTAATCTAAACGCGCCCTTCTTAACCTACCTGCCACTACGGTGTGGCCGACCTCACAGTAGTGCTAACCTACCTCGACGGAGTTCTCTGGCGGACTCGGCTGCCGCGCTTCGATGCTCGACAACGTCATGTGGCGAGAGGCACGCGAACTTCCGGTCGCATGAGGCTCGAGGGGCGGTCCCGCGGCGCGCCGTTCGGCGCCGAGATGGAGGCCGAGGGCTACCCGGCGACGGCGCCACGCGCGGTCTTCAACTGTAACCGCTGCACGAGGAGACGTACTCGACGTGGCTCGCCGCGATCGCCATTGTGCGGGGCGTGTCCGAGGCGCGTTCAGCTCGTCGCAGCTTGCTCTTCCGCGGTCGTCCGCCGTCCGAGGGGCAGCTTACGTCGAGGCGAGCTCGGGTCCTCGGGTCGGCGGCCAGAATTTCGGGGCGAGCTCGACGTAGCGGTCCGCGGGCCAGTAGGGCATCACGCGAATCACGTCGGCGAGGTAGGCCTCGACGTCGAGTCCGTGGAGCTTGCAGGACGCGACGCGCGAGAACAGGACCGCAGCAGCGTCGGCGTGATCGTCGCTGCCGAAGAAGCGAAGAAGAGCCACGACTTCCTCGCAGTGGCAAGTCCAAGGTCATTCTGCGTGCGACCACCGGTTGGTCCCCCTCGGCCTTTGCCGACACCGCCGCCGCCGCGGTGGCGGACGGGCAGACCGGGCACGCGGGGCAGACCTGCGCATCCTCAGGAGCGCTCGCGGCGCGGCCGCACCCTGCGAGGACAGTCGCGACCACGAGGAGCTGGCGCATGCCGCGAGTCTACGACGCGTCCTTCACACAGCGGAATCCGAGCGTGACGTCACCGTTGCCCGGCGACTGTTCGAGCTTGCTCTCCACGGTCACGCCCGACTCCGGCGAGTCCCACGCGCCGCCGCGCAGGTAGGGGAGTCCCCGCGGCGACTTCTCGGTCGTCCATTCCCAGAGGCTCCCCGCCATGTCGAGCGCGCCGAAGGGTGATGCGGTCTTCGGGTGCGCGTCGGCTGGCATGGTGCCGACGGGCTGCTTGTCGCAGCCGGGGTTCGCAGGTCCATAACGTGCGAATACGACCTCCTTGCAGCGCGGGGTGGCGTCGCCCCACGGGTACTTGTGCGGCCCGTCGCTGCGCGCAGCCCGCTTCCATTCGTCGCCGGTCGGAAGGCGCTTCCCCGCCCACGCGCAGTAGGCGTTCGCCTGCACGAACGTGACGCAGTTCACCGGGTGATCGTCGCGACCCGTGCGATGGAGGTTGCAGCGCCACTCCCGGCGCACGGGATCGTTCTCGTCGTAGGCGCTCCCGCGCTTCCACGTCGGCGCGCAGACGCTCGCATCGACGCACGCGCGGTACGCGGCGACGGTGACCTCGGTGCGATCGACGAAGAAGTCGGGCGATGCGGTCGGCACCGCGACCATGTCCTTCGGCGGCGGGAGCGGCGGCGACGCTGCGCTCGACGCGATCGGCGGCGGGACGAGGTGCGCGGTGCTCACCGAGGCCGACGCGCTCGTGGCGGCGACCGTCGTCGGGGAACGTGGGCCGAAGGCGGCCGAGACGAGGGCCTCGACGCCGAGCGCTCCGAGGACGAGCGCGGTCGTCGCAGCGGCGACCATCGCTGCGGGGGCGCGCGGTCGCGGCGCGAGAGGCGGCGGCGGCGACGACGTCACGCGCGGACGCGGTCCGTCGACGATCATCGTCGGCGAGTCCGCGACGGCGGCGCGGAGGGCAGTGAAGAGCTCGCCGGCGCTCTCGAAGCGCGCCTCGGGGTCGACCGCGAGCGCGCGGGCGAGGACGCGCTCGATCGACGGTGCGACCGCGACGCCGAGCGCACCGAGCGTCGGTCGGCGCGTGCGATCGACCGCGCGCGAGAAGAGGTCGACATCCGCGATGTCGCCGTAGGCCGAGCGCCCGCTGACGGCCTCGAGCACCAAGAGGCCGAGCGCGTAGACGTCGGCGCGAAGCACTCGTTCGGCGTCGGCGAGGTTCGCGTGCCGCTCGAGCCACTCCGGCGCCGCATACCGCGGATCGACCGTGAGCGGCAGGAAAAAGGCGAACACGAGATCGACGATCTGCGCACGCGGTGTCTCGACGATGCGCGTGGGCGAGAGCGCTCCGTGGCCGAAACCCGCGCGATGGGCCGCGGCGAGCACGCGCGCGAGCGGATCGAGGAAGCTCATCGCGTCGACGATCGGCCGCGCGGCCCTCGTCCACGGTCGTCCCTCGATCCACGGCCGCACGATCCAGCGGACGTCGCGCGCCGACCCCACGTCGAGGAGCGGCACCTCGCATGCTGCGGCGACGCGACGCGCTTCGAGCGCGAAGTACCCCTCGACGTCCGTACCACGCGTCGAACCGACGAGAAGCGCGACGCGCACGCCACGGCGCGTCGCACGCGCGACCGCCCCCCCCTCGACGCGCTCGAGGACGCTGTCGACCGTCGAGCCGCTCGCTTCGGCGGCTCGGATCAGCAGATCGTCTCGCTTCGGATCGAGGAGCACGCCGCAGAGGTCGTCGCGGCGGGCGCCCGGCGTCAACTCGCTACGCGATGCTCACGGCAGACGGACGAATCTCGAGGCCGCCGCCGTTCTCGGAAATGTGGGGATTGGCGAGCTTTTCGTATTCGTCCTCGAGCAGCGCCAAGAGCGCCTTCGAGAACGCCGGAACGTCCTCCGGTTTGCGGCTCGTCACGAGCTTGCCGTCGACCACCACCTCGCGATCGACCCACCGCGCGCCTGCGGCCTCGATGTCGGCGCGAATGCCCGGATAGGACGTCATCGTCCGCCCGGCAGCGATGCCTGCGTCGGCGACGAGCCACGCGCCGTGGCAGATCGCCGCGATGGGGACGTCTCTCGCGGCGACGCGCTGCACCCAGCCGAGGTGCCGCGGCGAGCGGCGCATCAGCGCGGGGCCGTCGCCTCCCGGGATCAAGAGGGCGTCGTAGGTGTCGGGGTTCGCGTCGTCGAGGAGGCGATCGGGCTTCACACCCGCGCCGTTCTTCGACGCCACGTGATCGTGATGCGCGGCGTCCGGCGCGAGGACGTCGACGGTCACACCTGCGGCACGCAACGCCTCGACCGGACCGTCGAGCTCCGACTGCTCGAACCCGTCCGCGACGATCGCGGCCACACGCATCCTGCCGAGCCTACCCATGAGCAACCTCCGTGATTCGTCTCGCGACGTACGTTGGGTGACCGTCTGCACATGTCGTGCACGAGCCCGATGCACCGTCCCGATGCACTCGCCTATGCACGGGAAGGGCGCGCTCCTCGTGGCCGCGTATCGCTCCCGATCGCGGCAGCATCGCGGCACGGCCGCTGCTCGAAGAGCCGCCATGCGACACTTCTTGCGCACGGAGGCGCTCTCGCGACGAGGTGGCGTGCTCGGGGCAGCGCTCTCGGGAGGTGAGGGCATGCTCGGCGGGGCCGCAGGTACGGCCGTGTTCACGGGGTGGATGCTCGCGGCGCAGGAGCTCGGGCTCCTCGGTGAGCTCCCCCCGAGGAAGATCACCCGCAAGGCGCTCGACGCCGTCACGGACGCTCCGAAGTCCAAGGCGGCCATCGACGTCGCGACCGCCGTCGCGCACTTCGGATACGGTCTCGGAACCGGCGCGCTCTTCGGACTGCTCTTCCGCAGCACGCGCCGGCTCGGAGCAGCACCCGTGCAGGGCGCGCTCTTCGGCGCAGCCGTCTGGGCCGCGAGCTACATGGGGTGGATCCCTGCGGTCGGCATCATGCCGCCGCCCCAGCGTGATCGCCCCGATCGCCCAGTGGTGATGTTCCTCGGCCACCTCGTGTTCGGGGGCATCCTCGGCGCAGTGGTCGGTCGTAGACCCGTCACGGCGAGAGCCGTCGCCACGAGATGGTGAGCAGTACGAAACGAACGGGAGGGGACACATGGACACGCGAAAGAGCCGTACGAACGAGCACGCAGTCATCGGGAAGAGCGCGCCCACACCGCAGCAGACGGCGGAGCGACTGGTCGGCTTCTTCGATCGCGCGACGACGCGTCTGAAGAACGCGATGAGCCATCGCGACGTCATCGACGACAAGGGGCGCGACCTCGAGGACCGCGATCCGACGTTCGGCAGTGGCCGTGACGACGGTCGAAT
>JBKJQC010000644.1:0-4219 GCA_046593995.1 Polyangiales bacterium | reverse complement strand
GAAGAGCTCGCGCATCGTCGCGCGCCTCGACGCGCTGATCGCGCCCTAGCTCACCGGCAGAAGTCGACACCGCCGCGTCGTCCGCCATCGCGCGCGTAGGTGCCGTCGCGGAGCAGTGGGCTCGCCTTCACTCCGACCAGGCGCTGCTCGCAAAGCTCCGCGATGTGCGTCGCAGACACCGGAGCCGCGCGAGGAGTGCGTCCGAAGTCGCGTGCGCGCTCGAGGCCTCACCGACAAGCAGTCTCAACAGGTCAGAGTTTCTGGAAAAAGTCGGTCAGAGTTTCTGGAACCCACAGCGCGATGGTACCTTCGATGCGAGCCCATCGCGCTCACGCGCGGCGACAGAAGGGCGTACTCCGGCACCTCGCCCGCGACTGCCTCGGCCGGCGCGCCGCGCGGCTCTCGGAGCTGTTCGACAAGGTGATGCGCGGAGGCAGTTTTGGCAACGGCACGAGCGGGCTGCCGGCCGGCGAGCGCGGCATCGCCGTGACCGCGAATCGCTTCTCCACGATTGGCGCTCGCTGCGCGAGGACCCCGTGAAGAAGACTCGGACCGTGACCGGGAGGCTGGCTGCGCGCGACCCGAAGAGTGCGCGGTCCGCCGCTAGCGCGACTCGACGAACGCGAGCAGATCGAGGAGATCGCTCGGGGCCAGCGCGGCTCCCCGCGCGTGCGGTCCCTTGCCGCATCCCGTGAACACACGCGGTCGCCATCGCCGACGCGGACGTGCTGCCGGGGATGGCTACGACGCCTATCTCAAGCCCTTCCGCACGGTCGAGGATCTCCACGTGCACGGCGCGCTGCTCGGACACGTCGTCGGCGTGGCGCGGCGGGCGGGGTGGCCCGCAGAGTCCATCGAAGAGCTCCTCACGCTCGCCGCGTCGGTCCGCGAGCTGTCGAGCGCACCGCCGCTCGATCGCGGAACCCACGTCGCGCTCGCGGGGCTGCTCGGCGCAGCGCACCGCACCCTCGAGCGACTCGAGCCGCACTGGGCGAAGGTCGACGAGCCGACGCGCAGTCGCTGGGTGCGCGACCGTGCGATCCTCGGGGTCGCGGGGAAGGCACGCGACGCGCGTCGCAAGGCCGCGTGGTCGCACGTCGCGGCAGGCGAGCGTGGCCGCAGCTGACGGCCGCGCCACCCACAGAAAAGAGTGAGGTCGAGAGCAGCCTCGACGCCCCGAATCGCGTATCGTTCGACCGCTCGATGTCGCCGCGTTCCGTCTCGCTCCCCCTCTCGTCGGCCTTCGCCCTCGCGCTCTCTCTCATCGGCTGCCCGAAGGAGACGCCGAAGGGCGAGCCGTCCCCGGCCCCGAGCGTCTCGGTCGCCGCGACCGCGAGCGCCAAGCCGTTGTGGGACGAGGCCGCGCGCACCGAGGCGATCGCCGCTGGCACCGCGACGATCACCAAGCACCAGTGCACGCGCTGTCACACGATCGACAAGCTCGGGACGCCCGCGCGCCCCCTCCACTGCACGTCGTGTCACGTCTTCCTGAAGAGCATGAAGCCGGGCGACGAGCAGTTCACCAAGCTGACCAAGAAGTACGGCGAGGGGATCCTCGAGCGCTACCAGCGCAACATCCAGCACCTGCAGCAGCTCCCTGATCTCACCGGCATCGCCAAGCGCGTCCGGCCGGATTGGATCGCGACCTTCCTCGCCGAGCCGTACGATCTGCGTCCGCTCCTCGAAGAGAGCATGATCCGCCACGCGCTCGAGGCGCCCGAGATCCGCAACGTCGTCCGCTATTTCGCGGCCGTCGCCGACGCGCCGGATCCCTACGCGCCCGGGTTCGAGAAGCCCTCTTCCAACTTGGGAGCGCCCGCGAAGCCGAGCGACGATCGCGTCGCCCGTGGACAGCAGCTCTTCACGCAGAAGGGGTGCACCGCGTGTCACGCCTTCGGCAACGTCGGCACCGACAAGAAGGCGCTCGAGTCGGCGAAGGCTGCAGCACTCCTCGCGCCGAACCTCCGCTACGCGAAGGACCGCACGCGCCCGGACGTCCTCGTCGACTGGATCGTCGATCCGAAGAAGCTCCTCCCCTCGACGACGATGCCTCCGATGGGCGTCACGAAGGAAGAGGCCGAGCTCCTCCGCGACTTCCTCTTCCACGGCGATCCCAAGCTGAAGCCGCTTCCGGTGGTTGCGGCGCCCGCGACTCCGCCGGCGCCGAAGCTCCTCGACCGCCAAGTGAGCTGGGAAGAGACGAAGGAGCGCGTGCTCGGCAAGGTCTGCGTGCACTGCCACATGAACGACTACGAGAAGGATCCTGGCCCCGGAAACCTCGGAGGCCTCGGCTACAAGGGCATCAAGCTGCAGATGCGGACGTACGAGACGCTCGTCTCCGGCGCGGTGCTCGAGACGGGCGATCGCTACTCCGTGCTCGTCCCGAAGAAGGGGGAGACCCTCGCACCGATCCTCGTCGCGATGCTCCGTCGCAACGTCGAGGCGACACGCGACAACGTCGCGGCGTTCGACGATCACGAGCTCCCGCACTACCTCGGCGCCACACCGGGCATGCCGATGGGGCTGCCTCCGATGACCGATGAAGAGCTGTCGATCCTCGCGACGTGGATCGCGCAGGGGTGCGTCGGTCCGGCGAAGATCACGGGTGTCCCCGGCGTCTTCGACGGCTACCTCGTCCCGGACGGTCCGCTCGAGGGCAAGGCGAACAAGGGGTGCGAGCTCCGTCCGAAGAGCAAGGTGCGCCCCGCGTGGGCCAAGGAGAGCGAGGAAGCCGCCGCGAAGCCGCTCTCGGACAAGCCCGCGGACAAGCCCTCGGGCAAAGCAGCGGACAAGTCCACGTCGAAGCCGAAATGAGCTAGCTCCGTGAGCGGCCAGCCTGCTCCGATCGAGAGGACGATACCCGCACGGTCGAGCGCTTCGCCGATGCAGCGCGACGTCTCTGCCGCGCGCTTCACCGCGTGGCTCGGCCTCTCCGAGGGGGAAGGCGGCCGCGCGCTCCGCCTCCTCGGGCTGATCTTCTGCACGTCGACCGCGCTCGTCTTGATCAAAGCCGCGCAGAGCGGCGTGTTCCTCTCGGCCTATCCGCGGAGCATGATCCCGTGGGCCTTCGTCGCGTCCGCGCTCACGCTCGCGAGCTTCTCCGCACTGTCGGTCGCGCTCGCCGCGCGCATCGGCCCCGTCGCGCTCGGTGGCAGCACGTTGCTCGGATCGGCCGCCGCGTTGGTCGTCACCCGCGGCCTCGTAGCCCTCGGCACCCCGCACGCGCCGTTCGTCACCTACGTGGTCATCGAGGCGATCGCCGGCCTCGTGCTCATCCAGGTGTGGAGCGTGGTCAGCGAGACCGTCGATCCGCGCTCGGCCAAACGCCTCCTCCCGCTGGCAGGCGTCGGCGCGAGCCTCGCGTGGTGTCTCGGCGGCCTCCTCGTCCCGCGCGTCGTCGCGCTCGTCGGTGCCTACGGTCTCTTGCTCGTCGCCCCGGTGCTGATGCTGATGTCGGCCGCGATCGTCCGCGCGATCGCGCGCATCGACCTCGAGGGGCGCCCCGCGCGTGGCGGCGCGCGCGTCGGACTGCTCGAGGGGTGGAAGAGCGGATTCCGGTTCGTCGCCGACGTCCCGCTCATGCGCGTCATCCTCGCGCTCAGCGTTCTCGGCCTCGTCGGGGAGCAGCTGATGGACTTCCAGCTGATGGCCGCTGCGCAGCAGCGCCACGGCAACCCCGCACAGATCGCGGCGTTCTACGGGCGTTTCTACGGCATCACGAGCGGCATCTCGATGCTGCTCCTCGGCGGCGCCTCCGCGCGGATCCTCTCGCGACTCGGCGCGATGCTCGGCCTGGTCGCGACGCCGGTGCTCACGGTGCTCGCGGCCGCGCTCGCGCTCGCGATGCCCGGCTTCGGCGCGGCCGTGATCCTGCGCGGCGTCGATCGCGTGATGAAGCCCGCCCTCTGGTCCTCGGCGATCGAGCAGACGCAGACGCCGCTCCCGGTCGTCCGACGCGCGCAGGCGCGCGCGCTGATGCGCGGCGTCGTGGCCCCGCTCTTCTACGGGCTCGCGGCGCTCGGCCTCGCGGCGATGCCATCGACGTTCGATCTGCGGTTCCTCGCGCTGCTCACGCTCTTCGTCTCGGTCGCGATGACCACGCTGATCGTGGTGTCGGTGCGCCGCCGCTACGTCCACGCCCTGCGCGCTGCGATCGACGATCGGCGACTGCGGCTCGATCACGACGCCGCTTCTTCGCAAGGCGCGACCTTCGCGGTGG
>JBKJQC010000578.1:0-2690 GCA_046593995.1 Polyangiales bacterium | reverse complement strand
GGAGACCGGCACCGCAGCCGTTCTCGCACCCGACCGCCGGCACCGTGGAGGCGCGGCGCATCACGGCGGCGACCACGTCCGGTCCGAGCGAGGGCGCCGCCGATCGCACGAGCGCGGCGACGCCGGTCGCGTAGGCCGCGGCCTGCGAGGTGCCCGCCGCGAATGCGAACACGGGCTGCGACTGGCCACGCACGAAGGACGTCGACCAGATGGCGCCGGGGGTCTCGTTCGCGACGGGCTCGTCGAGGAAGAGCGCGCCGCCGGGCGTCATGAGGTCGACACGGAGACCCCAGTTGCTGTACGACGCGAGCTTCCCGTCCGGTCCGGCCGCAGCGACCGACATCACGCCTTCGAGCGATGCCGGCACGTTCGCGCTCGCGTCCTCCGCGTTGTTCCCGGCCGACGCGATCACGAGCACGCCGCGCGCGTGCGCCGCCGAGATCGCGTCCTGCAGCACCCGCGAGAACCCTGGCCCACCGAAGCTCAGGTTGACGATGCGCGCAGGGGTCTTGTTCTGCGGGATCCCCGGGATGTTGAGCCCGGCGGCCCAGCGGATGCCATCGGCGATGTCGCTGTCGCGGCCGCGGTGACGGCGCACGCCGAGCACGCGCACCGGCTGCAGCTTGCAGGCCCAGTCGACGCCCGCCATCCCGAGCCCGTTGTTCGTGGTGGCGCCGATGATCCCGGAGATGTGCGGACCGTGGAAGCTCGACGATGCCTCGCGCTCGTCGCCGGCGTCGTGCGCGTCGGCGTCGCGACCGTCACCGTCGCCGGCGCTCGCAGGGTCGGTGATGAAGTCGTAGCCGGGCGCGAGGCGACCTTCGAAATCGGGGTGATCGACGAACCCGGTGTCGATGACCGCGACCGTGAGCGTCGCGTCGCCGGTCGTGACCTTCCACGCCTCGGTCGCCTTGAGCAAGCCGAGCGCCCACTGCTTGGGGAAGCCCTCGTCGTTCGGCGTCTCTTGCGCCTCTCGCTCGAGATCGAGCTCCACGTCCACGCCGCGCGCCGCGAGCGATTCCGCGCGCGCGACCGTCTCTTCCGCGGTGAGCGCGTCGTCGAAGTCCCAACGTTCCACCTCGCCGCCGAGGATCGCGACGCGATGCGCGCCGGGGATCGCGCTCGGGTGTCCGTGGACGAGGACCGTCTGCTTCGCAACGACCTGCAGCGGTGGTCGCGCGAACGCCCGCGGCGCCGGGACCTCCTCACGCGGCGCAAAGGCCGTGCACATCGACACGCACGCGGCGAGGAGGACGCGCTTCATGCGCCTCCTCCACCCTCGGGGGGATCGAGCCCGACATCCGGCTCGTCGCCCGCGTCGGTCGCCGGCTTCGCGTCGCCGGTCGGCGCGCGCGTGTCTCGGGGGCCGCCGTCCTCGAGCGGCGGAGGCTCTGCGGCGTCGACGGTGTCGAGGCACTTCCCTTGCGTGTTGCACTGCGCGCTCGTCCCGGGCCCGTAACAGTGCGCGTCGATCGTGCAATCGCGTCGGCACACGCCCGACACCGTGCAGTAGCGACCGCTGCCGCACTCCGTATCGAGCTTGCAGAGCTTCTGCGGCTCGCTCGCCGTCGTCTCCGGCGGCGTGCACCCGACGAACATCGCCGCGGGCAACGCCGCGAGCAACGCGAAGAGCGTCGAAGAACGAACGGGGGCACCTACACGCATCGGGCGTCCCATCGTACCGCGTTGGGATACGTACGGCACGCGCCGTCGCGACCTTCATCGCCCTGTTAGGGTGATCGACATGCGTGCTGTCGTCCGCCGAACGGTGTTGCTCTCCTTTTTCCTCGTCACGAGCGCGTGCGGTGCGCGCGCGCAGCACGGTGATGATGCTCCGGCAGGCGCGCGCCTCACGCTCGGGGATGCGGCGTTCGACGGGCGCGGCGTGCACCTTTCGCGGTTCGAGGTGAAGCTCGCGACGATCGGAGGTGTAGCAGCGCCCCCGGGGCGACTCGTCCAGAAGGACGGCACCGTCCGCTTCGAACGTGGCGCTCTCGTGGAGTGGTACCGAACGACCGCGCACGGTCTCGAGCAAGGATTCGATGTCCGGGTCCGCCCGACGCACGATGGCCCGCTGACCATCGACGTGGATCTCGAGGGCGGCGTCGAGACCAGCGTCACGAGCGATCGCGCAGCTGTGTCGGTGCGCTCGAACGGAGGCGCTCGCCTCGCACGCATCGACGGCCTCTTCGCAGAGGACGCGCGCGGACGCCGCCTGCCCGCGTGGTTCACCGCACGGGAGTCGGGGTACACGATCGCGGTCGATGATGCCGCGGCGGTGTATCCGATCGTCGTCGATCCGACGATCGGGACCGAGACCCGGCTGATCGCCGCCGACCAGACCAATGTCACCGGCGTGGGCCACGTCACCGCGATCAGCGGAGACACCGCCGTGGTCACGACGCGCCAGGCGAACCCCAACGGAATGGCCGGCGTCGGAGCCGCTTGGGTCTTCGTGCGTTCGGGGACGACGTGGACCGAGCAGCAGCGCCTCGTACCGTCGGATCCCGTCGAGTCGCTCTTCTTCGGGACCTCGATCGCGATCGACGGCAACACCGTGGTCGTCGGGGCACCGGGCTACAACGCGAGCGGACGAGCGTACGTGTTCACGCGCAGCGGCACGGCGTGGTTGGAGGCCGCGAAGTTGACCGCGGACGCGCCGAGCGTGAACGACGGGTACGGGCGCGCGG
>JBKJQC010000565.1:0-9044 GCA_046593995.1 Polyangiales bacterium | reverse complement strand
TCGCGCGCCCGTCACGTTGCGCGACCCGGTCGACGAGGGCGCGGTACGCAGCGAGGGCATCGTGGTGAGCGGCGGCCCTCGCGCGCGCCGGCGCTCACCACGATGCCCTCGCTGCGTACCGCGCGCTCGTCGACCGGGTCGCGCAACGTGACGGGCGCGCGACCGAAGAGTTCCTCACCGTCGCGCGGATGCGCGCGGCCTTCTGTCTGATGGATCTCGACCGCCACGCGGAAGCCGTCGAGGAGCTCGCGTCGCTGCGGCTCTCCTCCCTCGGCGACGACGCTCGCTACGAGCTGCACTTCGCGCACGGCAACGCGCTAGGCCGCATCGGTCGCTACCAAGACGCGTTCTCCGCGTTCGTCTCGGCCATCTCGTGCGCCGAGGAGGTCGACATCGAGGACGAGGTGCGACCGCTCGCGTGCTGGGCTGCGATCCTCGAGCATGCCCTGCGCGCCGGTGACACACGCTTCGCCGTCGAGAAGGCGGCCATCGCCCTGAACACCGCGCGGCTGCGCGGATTCGCGCTCCTCGCGCAGCTCGCCGAAGCCACGCTGGTCGAGCAGAGCAAGTCGGAAGACGTGCGCGCGTGAATGGACGATGCGTCCGTAACATGCTTTAACTATCCATGGAGGGCGAGTCGAATGGGTCTACTTCGCGGCGCGGTACGGGTGGTCTCCGGCTTCTCGGTGGGGGTCGGGGTCGCGCCGTTCCTCGAGTACCTCTGGCACTCGCGCGTGGGGCACGGCGGCGTGAAGCATCCGTCCGGCGAGGCACATCGCGATCACCACAAGACGGCGAGCACCGTCAGGGATCCGTGGGAGGAGATCGGTGAGAACGCGCCGATGCTCGGTCAGGCGCTCGCGGCCGTGTCGGCGGTGCTCACGCCGTTCGTGGGCGCGCGCCGCTCCGTTCCCTTCTCGGCCGGGCTCGCCGCGGGGTACGCGTTCAGCACCTGGTACCACGCGCGCATGCACATTCGCGGTCCGCTCAATCGGTACGAGGAATGGATGTGGCGCTTCCACTGGCATCATCACGCCGCCGACGCGCGGGTGAACTTCGGGCTCACGAACCCGGTGTTCGACTTTGCGTTCGGCACCGCAGTGGTCCCCGACGAAGTGCAGATCCCCGAACGTCTCCGTCCCACATGGCTTCATGAAGAGCGCCCCGGCTTCCGCATCAAACGCGCCGCCTGAAGCGCCCACCCGCCGCGAGACGGAGCGCGACGCACGCGTCGACTGGATCCTCGACGCGGCGCTCGACGTCGTCGTGCGCGAGGGCCTCGGCGCGCTCACGACGCCCCGGCTCGCGAAGGGACTCAACTACACGCCCGCGGCCCTGTATCGCTACTTCGCGTCGAAGGACGCGCTCCTCCTCGCGCTCGAGACGCGAACGGCGCGCCGCTACTACGCGCGCTTCTTCTCGGTGTTCGGCGCGGCCCGCGAGAAGCTGCCGGAGCTACGCCCGCGACCGCGCGCGCTCGCGCAGATCCTCGTCGCGATCCGCGTGTACTCGGCCCTCGCGTCCGCCGAGCCGGAGCACTTCCAGCTCGTCTCGGTGCTGGTGAGCGGCGATCGTTCGTGGATGACGGCGGACGCCGCGGCGACGCTGCGCGAGGAGCTGCTCCCGCAGGTCTCTGAGGTCATCGGTCTGTTCGCGCTCGCTGCCGACGCCGGCGCGCTCGCCGAAGGGAACCACGCGCATCGCGCCATCGGCATCTGGATCGCGCTCCACGGATTTCTCGCGGTCACTCCCCTCGCGCAAGCGCACCCGTCCCTCCTGAGCATGGACGCGATCGCAGACGAGCACGTCACCGCGTTGCTCCGCGGGTGGGGAGCGTCGGCGCGCGATCTCGCCACCGCGGCCGAAGCAGTGGCCGGCGTGCGGCTCGATGTGAAGCCGAAGCTTCGATAGCTCCGCCGGGAACTGCTCCGCTCGGCAGCGCGTTCTTCTAAAGCACCGGAGCGCGATTCTCGAAATCGGCGTGCGTGATCGATTGAACACGGAGGCACGGAGGCACGGAGCTCCGGAGTGCTGCCGCGCGCCTCGCTCCGATGTCCACTCCGCTCTCGCTTGTGTCCGCACCGCGCCAGCAGATAACAGCTGGGCTCGCGGGCGAGGACCAGAGCGCGTCGACGAGCGACGAGAGGGCGCGGCCGCGATCGGCAGACTCTCGAACCTCCGTGCCTCCGTGCCTCCGTGTTCAATCGGATCTGCGGTCGGGCGGTCGACGATCATACCGCTGAGGCTTCAGATCCCGGCGGCGAACGCGCGGCCGAACTCGAGGGGCGTCGGACGGTCCTTCGGCTCACGCGAGGTCGCCGCGCGCATCAAGTTGGCGATCGCCTTGGGAAAGGCGCGCAGCCGCAGGGGATCTTCGAAAGGATCGCGGCGCATGTGCGCGAGGATCCGCTCGCGCTGGTTCTCGATCTCGTCGAAGAACGTGCGCCCGGTCGTCACGTTGTAGACCGTCCCTGCGAGCGCGTAGACGTCCGACCGCGGATCGAGCTCGACCGGATCGAGCACCTGCTCGGGCGCGATGTAGCCGATGGTGCCGGCGACGAAGCGTCCGGCGGCGGCGGGTGGCACGCGGATCGCGCGCACCATGCCGAAGTCGATCACGACCGACGAGAGCGGTTGGACGCGCGCGGGATCACGATGCTTCGCCGGGTCGAAGCGCTCGCCGCCGTCGAGCGGAAGGCGCAGCCACAGGTTCGCGGGCTTGATGTCACGGTGCACGAGGCCTGCGCGGTGCAGCGCATCGAGGCCGGCGCAACACTCGCTCACCACGTTCCGCAGCTCGAAGAGCGACATCGGCTGCGCCGACGCGTACTGCTTCAGATCGGCGCCGATGAGATACTCGAGCACGAGGTACGGCACCCCGGACGTGACCCCTCGATCGATGATGTTCGCGACGTTCGGGTGATAGAGACCGGCGAGCGCCTTCGCCTCTTCGACGAAGGACGCGAGGATCCCCTCGCGCTCCGTCGGCGTCGCGCTCGAGAGCGCGTCCGCCTTGGGGATCTTGAGCACGAACATGCGATCGGCGCCGGGCTTCCGCACGAGCCACACCGAGCCGATGCCGCCCTCGCCGATCGGCGCGAGGAGCTCGTACCCTTCGACGACGCTCGCCTCCGCGCGGACGGTGGCCGGCGGCGGCGGCGGGGAGCGCTCCATCGCGCCCTTCACCGCGTCCTCGAGGAGCGCGGACGCGACCGGTCCGAGCGAGGCGAACCAGACGTCGAGCATCGAGAGGTCGACCGATCGGATCGCGCGCGACACGAGCGAGGCGATGCGTGGCGCGTTCTCGGTCTCGCGGCGGGAGAGTGAGTCCTCGTCCTCCACGACGATGCTCACCGGGTGGAGCGCCTTCACCGGATCGGCGAGGGCCCCGCGCAGCCGCTCGCCGGCGAGGACGAGTCCGAGACAGAGCTCGTCGATCTCCTCGTGGTCGCTCGCGGCCGTCGCGAAGGCCTCGAGGGCGCGCGCGAGACCGGAGAGCGCTGCGGCGAGCTCGGTGTCCTCCGCGTGGAGCTCCGAGAGCGTCGTGTCGACGACCTGTCCCCAGCGACCGTTCGCGGCGCCCGACGAGACGGCGGTGCGCAGCACCTCGGCCTCCTCGCAGCATCGCGCGAGCGCACCGGCGTTCATGATCGGCAAAGCGCTCGCGAGCTCGAGGAGCATCGCGGGCCGACCGATCACGAGCGCCCACCATGCTGCGAACGGACCGAGCCAGCGGACGTCGTCGACCTCGCCGAGCGACGTGCCGCGGGTCGTGTCGACGAGCCGCCAGAACAGCGTTCCGAGCGCTGCCTGCAGCGACGCGGGCAGATCGCGAGCGCCGTCGGCCAGACCCTCGAGCTTGCGCAGCCAGAGACACGTCTCGTGCGCCGTCGGCCCCCCCTTCTCGTCGTCGCACGCATCGAGCGCGTAACCGCCGACGCGGATCGCGAGGACCTCCAACGAAAGCGCCACCGCGGGGTTGGTGTGGCGCAGCTCCCCGACGACGTCGAGGATGTCGGCGGGGGCGCGCGCGAGGCTCTCCCACGCCTCGTTCAGGTTCGGCTCCGCGATGTACTCGCCGGTCGGTGACGTCAGGAGCAGCGGCGTCCAGAGGCGGAGCGCGAAGGCGCGCGCGCATCCTTCGAGCGCGTTCATCGCGGCCGCGCGCGGGCGGAGCTTCCCCGATCCGACGGTGATTCGGTGCGCTTCTCCGAACGACGCCGCGAGGGACGTCGCGAACCGCGCGGCGCGCGCGTCGGCTTCGACGTCGTCGTACTGCGCGGCGACGCGCACGAGGTTCTCGAGCCCCATCTCGAGATCGAGGGGATCGCGTTCGGCACCGTCGATCGGATCGGTGACGGCGATCACCTCGAGCCAGCGTCGTGCGTCCTCGAGCGAAGGTGAGCGTGCGCGCCGGGCTCGCTCACGGAGCGCTCGCAGCGGCGCTTCGATCTCGGCCTGGTGGAGCCCGCGGCGCCACAGCGGTGCGAGACCTCGTGCGAGCGCGCGGGCGGCGACTGGTCCACCGTCGCCGGCGAGGACGCGGTTGCAGAGCCGCTGCCAGAGATCGTTCCGCTCGAAGAACAGATACGGCGTCGCGGCGGCGACCGCAGCGAGCACCCAGCCGTCTTCGTCGGGTCCGTCGATGATCGCCCGCAGCTGGCCGCCGTAGAGGCGCTGCTGACTCGCGCGGAGGCACGCCCACGCCGTGATGGCGCGCTGCCGGAGCACCTTCACGTCGCCCATGACCCAGTCGAGGAGCATTCCCTGCAGCTGATCGACGGTGCCGGTCAGGCGCCCGAGCGCGCGGGCCGCGGGCACCCACACGAGCGGCTCCGGGTGGAACAACAGCGGCTGCAGCACCTTGAGCGTGAGGCCGACCAGCGGCGTCGAGGCGGGGATCCCGTCAGCGGCCACTTCGAGCCTCCGCGCGGCGAGCACGCGACCCCGCAGCGCGCCGTGCGCCGGCGCACCGATCATCGCGTCGAAGGTCTCGGGGGAGCCCCAGAACCAGGCGCCGAGCTCGTGGATCCGCAGCGAGGTCGCCCCGGCCTCCCACACGAGGATCTCGAGTCGCGCGAGCACCTCGACGTTCTCGGGCCATGCGAGCTCTGCGCCCTCGCCGATCAGCGGCGCGCACCGGAGCGCGTCGACGAGCGGCCCTTCGAGCACGCGTCTCCGCGCGATCGCCGCGACGCGCGCGCGATGCTCCGGCGGGGCGAGCCGGAGGAGACGCGCGAACGGCACCTCGGCGCGCCGCGCGTTGGCGACGCACCAGAGGAACAGAGCTTCGCGCGTGGGGGCTGCGAACAAGGGCGCGATCGCCTCGACGTCGTCCGCGACGAGCGCGAGCAGCTCGGTGTGCAGGCAGTCGGCCGCCGCGCGTACGTCGCGGGGAAGATCCGCCGGTACGCCGTCACGCCATCGCGCGAGGAGCTCGTCCTCGACCCCGGGCAGCGTGTCGAGAGAACCGGCGAGGGTCGCGAAGGCTTCGTTCAGTGCAGTCATCGAGGAGCGCTCGACCCGAGGCTACCCGTTCCGTGCGAGCGGTGCGTCGTTCTCGGCCGAGCAAGAGTCTTCTTTCGACGAGCGACGCGACGACCGATGGGTCAGGGGCGGCTTTCGCGGCGCTTGGCCCGACGGCGGAGCGCGCCGAGGGACGCGAACAGCGCGAGCATCGGAGCGAAGACGCTCGCGGTGTCGGACGCGCCGATCGTGCAACCCGAGCCGCTGTCGCCCGTCGAGGCGTCGGCCGAGTTGCCCGTGCCCCCCGACTGCGGATCGCCGTCCGTGAGCGTGGACGCATCGCCCGCCGAGACCCCGGCGTCCGAGCCGGGCTGAGAAGGCTTCGGAACCGAGTTGGTCCATCGAGTCATCACGTTCGTGATCATGCGCTGCGCGCGCGGATCGACCGAGTTCGGATCGCCCGAGGCGAACGAGTCGAGCGCCCAGGAGAACGCGATGCTGCCGAGGGCGACGATCTCCGCTCCGGAGTTGGCTGTGTAGTAGCCGGACGAGCCCCAGCTCCGGCCGTCCTTGTCGAGCGCCGTCGCGATGCGCAGCTGATCCTTCGGGCGGTAGGCGTCGAACTCCGGATCGCCGATCTTCGTCGAGTCGATCTCGTACCCCATGATGCCCTTGATCCGGTCGTCGTACTTCAGGCCGGTGCCTTCGTAGATCCAGTGCGTCGGCTCGCGCACGACGTAGTCGGGCCAGGGATACCAATGGGAGAACGCCGCAGACGTCTCGACGCCCGTGAGCAGCATGCCCGGCCTGCGCTCGTCGATCCCGTGTTCCGGCTTGTAGCCGAGGTTCTTCCAGAGCCGGGTCACGAGGCGGAAGTGCTTCTTCGCCTCCTCGATGTCGCCCTTGGCGAGCGCTCGGAAGGCGGCGTCGTTCTCCGGATCGTTCCGCCAGCTCTGCTTGTACGCGACCATGGTGCCCGCGTCGCCGCCGGAGCCCGCCGCGAAGCGCACCTGCCAGAGCGCCGTGTTGCCCGTGGCGAAGAGCATGTGCGTGCCCGCGTCACGCAGAGCGAGCCCGTTGTCGAACATCGGGCGCGACCAGTACTCGGAGTGACCTGCGAACAGGATCGCCTTGCGCCCCTGGAAGTAGGCGGGATTGCGATCGAGATCCTCGTCGGTCGCGTAGGCGATGTCCCAACCGCCCATCTCGAGGAAGCGCAGCATCGGCGCCTCCCACGTCCCGACGTCGCCCGTGCCGGAGCCCACGAAGTACGGGCGATCGAACGAGACGTGCACCGCCTGGTTGAACGTGCCCGAGGGGCCCTCGGAGTCGTCCGCGATCTCCTCGCTCGAGTTGAAGCCGTAGAGGCTCTTGCCGCCGCGCTCGGGCCCGGGCCACGTGTTGTAGGACTGGTGCGTCGCCGTCGCGAGCACGAACACGAACGGCATGCGCTGCGCGCGCCCCTCGTCGCGTAGGACGAAGAACGTCGTGGCCTGCGCGCCGCCGGTCTGCTCGACGCGCGCGACGTAGACACCGGGCGTCCACGTGGAGTCGGTCGGGATGGTGACGGTGTCGCTCCACTTCGCCTCGACGATGCCGTGCACCGTGTCCGCCGGCACGTACGGCTGCGGATTGGCGGGGAGCCCGCTCTTGTGCACGACCTCGGTCGCGCCCCTTCCGTCGTACCAGCCGACGCGCATGACGCGCACGTCGTAGCCGGTCGAACTGTTGATCTTCAGACGCACCGGGTCGCCGGTCTTGATGGACCACTGCCCGGGATACACGTCGACCTGGCCGGTCCCCCTCGCAGTCCCGTCCTTCGACGCCGTCCATCCGCCGGGCACACCGGCCTTCTTGTTCTCGTCGGCGATGACGCCGGCGTCGGCGGTACCGACGATGGTGATCGTCGTGAACATGGCGGCGGCGATGAGCTTGCTCTTCATGGGCGCGGACCTCGCGCGGCGCATCTGCACCGCGAATCTCGTCTCGCGTGATCACGTTTCGTGCCGCGCCCACCTCGCACCGACGGAACACACCCGACCGACGGATTGTGCGCAGCTCCCTCCGAACCGCCTCCGATCGCCGGGCCGGTGCCTGCTCACGCTGACCTGTTCTTTACGGCACGACGTTTCGCGGCTGGTCGACACTGGTCTCGTCGGGCGGGATACTCGCGACGCTTTGTCGGTCGAGTCGTCTGCCACGCACGTGCTCGTTCGGGCGCTCCGGAGCGTGTTCCTCGCGCGGCGGGTCGAGGCGCGGGTGTTGCGGCGGGAGCTCTCCAGGGTGCATCGCGAGGAGGTCGCGGTGCTCGATGCGGAGCGGCGCGAGGGCGAAAAGAAGCGTTCGGCGGGCGCACGCAACATCTTGTTCGTCACGGTCGATCAGCAGCGGTGGGACGCTCTCGGGTGCAACGGGGGGCGCGTCGCTCGGACCGTGAACCTCGATGCGCTCGCTGCGCGTGGGCTCCGCTATCTGCGGCCGCACGTGCAGAACGTGGTGTGCATGCCTTCGCGCGCGACGATGTTCACCGGGCAGCATCCGCGCACCCACGGCGTGATCGCCAATGGCATCGCGCTGCCGGAGGACGCGCCGAACGTCGCGCGCGTGCTGCGGCGTGAAGCGGGCTATCGGAGCGCGCTCGTAGGCAAGGCGCATTTCGATCCGCACCTCGATCCGTTCCTTCGCTTCCGTGAGAGCGCGCTCGCCGCCGAGGGCTCGCATGGACCGTTCCACGGCATCGACCACGTCGAGCTCGCGTCGCACGGGCCGCTCGGCGGTCATCACTATGCGGCGTGGCTCTGGGACGAGCACCCCGAAGACGTCGCAGGGTTCGGCGGCGTGCTGACCGCCGTCCCCGGAGGCGAGACCGGCGCGCCCGAGGTGAAGCACAATCCGATCGCGCGCGAGCGCTATCACACCGACTGGGTCGCCGACCGGACGATCGCGTGGCTCCGCACGCTCTACCCCGGGACCGAGCGCGACGAGCGCTTCTTCTGCTGGATGAGCTTCCCCGATCCGCACCACCCGTTCGATCCGCCGCTCGACGAGGTCCGAAAGCGAATCGACTTCCGCGACGTGCCGCTCCCGCCGACGCGCGCCGCGGCCGAGACCGCGCTCCGCGCGAAGCCGCGGCACTGGATGGATTGGTACGAAGGGCGCTTCCGCAACCCGGAGGGGGGTCCGACGGCGTTCCGACCGGCGGCGCTCGAGGACGATCAGCTGCGCGAGATGACGGCGATGATCCACGTCGAGAACGAGCTCGTCGACGAGGCGATCGGCCGCGTGCTGCGGTTCCTCGAGGAGCGCGGTCTGGCCGACGACACCGACGTCGTGTTCACCTCCGATCACGGCGATCTGCAGGGGGATTTCGGCCTGTTCTTCAAGGGCCCGTACCACGTCGACGCGCTGCTCCGGGTGCCGCTCCTGTGGCGGCCCGCGGCGGGCGCGGGCATCGCGCCTGCGGCCATCGAGGCCCCGGTGGGGCTGGTCGACCTGGCGCCGACCTTCTGCGCCATCGCCGGGGTCACGCCGCCGTCGTTCATGGAGGGCACGCCGCTGCCGACCAGCAAGGGCGCGAC
>JBKJQC010000546.1:0-3097 GCA_046593995.1 Polyangiales bacterium | reverse complement strand
CCGAAGCACACTCCCGCTTCGCCCGCATCGAGCTCGAACAAGGCTTCATCTCCCGCGCCGACGAGCACCTCGCGATCGCGGTCCCGAACGCGCACGCCGCGCTCGAGAACTCCCCGCCCGAGAAGTGCTCGGATCGCCCGGTGGTGGTCGCGAAGGCGAAGCCGAAGCCCGGCGATCGCGACGGCGACGGTCTGAAGGACCCGGAGGACAAGTGCCCCGACGTCCCCGAGAACTACAACGGGTTCCAAGACGACGACGGCTGCCCCGACGATCCCGACACGGATGGTGACGGCATCGCCGACAGCAAGGACTCGTGTCCGACGCTGGCCGAGGACAAGGACGGATACCTCGACGACGACGGCTGTCCCGACCCGGACAACGACGCCGACGGCGTCCTCGACAAAGACGACAAGTGCAAGGATCAGCCGGAAGATCCCGACGGATTCGAGGACAACGACGGCTGCCCCGAGCCGGACAACGACAAGGACGGCGTCCTCGATCTCGACGACGCCTGCCCGATCGACCCGGGCCCCGCCGACAACAAGGGCTGCCCGAAGAAGCCGGCGCTCGTCATCGTCACCTCCTCGCAGATCAAGATCACGCAGCAGATCCACTTCGAGTTCGACAAGGCGAAGATCAAGCCGGACAGCTTCCCGATCCTCAACGCCGTGGCGCAGGTCCTCAAGGAAAACCCGGACATCTCCATCGAGATCCAGGGGCACACGGACAACAAGGGGAAGCCCGAGTACAACAAGAAGCTCTCGCAGGACCGTGCAGCCTCCGTGCGCACCTACCTGATCGACAAGGGCGTCTCCGGCGGCCGCCTCATCGCGAAGGGCTTCGGCCAGGAGATCCCGATCGACTCGAACGCGACCGAAGCCGGCCGCGCGAAGAATCGCCGCGTCGAATTCGTCCGCACCGACGCCAAGTAGGCGTAGCCGACGGTCGGTCCGAACCACTCGCGGGAGGAGTTCGAGATCACCCTCCCCCGCCCCCTCCCAAGGGGAGGGGCTCCTCATGACGCACGTAAACCCTCCGCACAGTTGGCGGAAGCAGCGTCGACGGAGCCAGAACATTCACCTTCGCGCGCTCGAACAACGTGCGCTCGAACGGAGCCCCTCCCTCCTGGGAGGGGGCGGGGGAGGGCATGTCCCGAACCTGCGGTGATCTCCGGTCTCGACTCTCGACTTGGCGAAGAGTTTTCCCGGGAGCGAACGTTCGGCGGATGATTCCCCCGATGCGAGGTCTGTAGTATGCACGCGCGTCCTGCGCGGTCGTCCGCGCGCCTCCACTTCGCTCTCATCGAAGGAGCACTGCTCGATGCGTCGGCACTTCCGTAACGTCGCCGTTCTCGTCACCGCTCTCGGCATCGGTTCCGTCGTCTCGCTCGCGAGCGGCGCCGACGCGAAGGTCGAAGCCGAGGTGAAGAAGCTCCAGGGCGACGCGATGGACGTCGACTTCCTCTCGCTCGACCTCAAGGCGGCGGAGAAGAAGCTGAACGACGCCATCAAGAAGTGCGGCGCCGACAAGTGCAGCGGCCCCGTGCTGGCGAGCGTCTATCGCGACCTCGGCGTCGTCCAGATCAACAACAAGAACGCGAAGGGCGGCCAGGCCTCCTTCGACAAGGCGTTCGCTGCGGATCCGAACGTCACCATCCCGAAGGACTACCTCGGCGTCGCCGATGTCCAGAAGGCGTGGGACGCGGCGAAAGGCAAGGCCGGCCCGGGCACCGCGCCGACCCCGACGGCGACCGCGACCACGGCGCCGACCACGCCGAAGCCCGCGGGCGGTGGCAACGCCGAGGGCAACCTCGAGGTCGGCGTCACCGTCGCGCCGACCGGCTACGAGCTCCCGATCGTCATCGAGCTGCCGGAAGGCCTCGACGTCGACGGAATCAAGCTGTCGTACAAAACGGCTGCGATGGACAAGTACAAGACCGTCGACGCCAAGAAGGACGCCGGGAAGTTCGTCGTCATCATCCCCTGCGAGGACACGCAGTTCGTCGGCGAGATCAAGTTCTACGTCCGCGCCTACGACGCGGAGAAGACCGAGGTCGAGCGCTACGGCACGCTGAAGAAGCCCGCCGTCCTCAAGCTCGTCGACAAGATGCCCGACGACCAGGAAGCGCCCTCGCTCCCCGGCGGCAAGGATCCGCAGAAGTGCGTCGACAAGGGCGACTGCCAGCCCGGCTTCCCCTGCGACAAGAGCGGCAATAAGAAGCCGCAGGGCTCTGGCTGCGAAGCCGACGACGAGTGCGAGACCGGCCTCAACTGCGTCGACAACGAGCAGGGCAAGAAGTGGTGCTACGACACCGGCGGTGCGTCCGGTAAGGATCCGAAGAAGGGGGGCAAGACCCCGACCTTCTTCCTCGGCCTCGATCTGCAGCAGGACTTCCTCCTCATCGGCAAGGAAGAGAACATCTGCAAGCAGCAAACGTGGGCCTGCACGAAGGGCGGCACGGACGTCGGCGTGAAGGACGAGATTGGCATCCAGGTCGCAGAGGGCGGCGGCGGCAACACGGCGGGCGGCTTCGCCTTCGCGACCACGCGCGTCCTCGTCTCGGGCGACTACTTCGTGATGCCGAACCTCTCCATCGGCCTGCGACTCGGCTACGCGTTCCTCGGCGGCAACCCGACGGTCAACGCGAAGTTCCTCCCGTTCCACGCGGAGGCGCGCCTCCAGTACTTCTTCTCGGACAACAAGGGCTCGGGCCTGCGTCCCTACGCGATGATCGCCGGCGGCCTCGCCGAGTTCGACGCGAAGGTTCCCTCGATCGTGACCGTCCCGAACGACGGCACCAAGGCCGACGACCCCTCGCAGTGCCCCGGGAACTGTCGCGTGAGCGGCGTCGATGCCTACCGGCTCGCAGGCCAGAGCTTCATCGCGCCCGGCGGCGGCGTCTGGTTCATGTTCAGCCAGACCTTCGCCCTCAACGTCGGACTCAAGATCCTCTTGCCGCTGCCGACGTTCTCGCCGGGCCTCGCCCTCGAGCTCGGGCCCAAGATCAGCTTCTGAGGGGAAGAGGTCCAGGGTCTAGGGTCTAGGGTCTAGGGTCCGAGAAGAGATTCCCCGTCTCTCTCTCTCTCTCGCTCTCTCG
>JBKJQC010000519.1:0-15054 GCA_046593995.1 Polyangiales bacterium | reverse complement strand
GACCGCAGCTCTCAGCCTCTCCGTGTCTGCGGGTTTCGGCATCGACGGCTTCTCGCTGCCGAAAGCCGCAGACACGGAGAGGCTGAGAGCTGCGGTCTTCGCGATCTCCGCCGCCCGTCGCGCCGCCGCCGTGGCCCGCCGCGAGGACACGCAGAAGCGCAACGCCCTCGTCGCCGAGCTCCGCGAGCGCGTCCGCGAAGTGCGCGCCGCCGCCCGCTTCGCCTTCCGCGCAGACCGCGACATCATCCGCGAGTTCACGAGCGCGAACGGACGAAAGCGCCGCAGGCTCGCGCGGGCGACGAAGAAGACACCCGCGGCGCCGCAATAGAATCCGTGACCGCACGCCTCGAGACAGCGGGGTCGATTGCTCTCGCGCGCTCACACCCGACACGAATCGACGAGCTCGCATCGGCGCTGACGTCGCTGGAACGGCGGAGAGGGTGGCCCCGCGCGCCTTCAGCTCGACGCGGAGAGCAGCCGTCGTCAGCGGCGGATCGCCAGGTACCCGACGACGTAGACGCCGACGTGCGCCGTGATGAACGCGATCACGATTCGCATGGACGTAGAGCGAGGCGAGTCGTTCTCGTTCGACGCGTGCGCTGTTCGCGGCCGCACCCGGAGGTAGATCCATCCGAGAAGGATTGTTCGAGAGACGGCGATCAAGAGATCCAAGGTCAGCCGCGCGGTGATGGACCGGACCGCGTAGAACACGAGCCAGACGACGGAGACGACCAGCGCTCTCCGCATCTGGACGTAGGGCGCGGGCGCGATGGTGCGCAACGCGCGTCCCGCCGCGGCGAGCGCGTAGACGAACGCGGCGAGCCCAACCGCATGCGTCGCATGGAGCCACGGCGCCACGCTATCGTGTCCCCGCGGTCCAATGAGGAGGAACAACGCGAGGAGGATCGCCTCCTCGACTGCGAGGAAGTAGAGAAAGAACCCGAGCGCGCCCGAGTCCCCGGCGTCCTCCATCGCCGCGCGGTCAGAGCTGGCCGTGTCGGACATGCGATTTCCGCTAAATTAGCGCATCACGCCGGGGCAGCGACGCGACCGCGCGATGCGCCGCGGCTGGTGAGCGCGCTTTCGCGGACCTCGGCACAGTGCGGTCGCGCGCGCGCTGCATCGTCGAACGCTCGGAGTGACGGTCTGGTCGGCCGAGCTTGCGCCCCTGCGGTCCGCGGCTTCATGATCTCCGTATGACCCCGTCGCGCCCGAGCGCCGCACCCGTGGTCGAGCCCGACGAGGACTCGAATCCGCTCGTGGCGTTCTTGAAGACGCTCCCCGCGGACGAGATCGCGCACCTCGAAGAGCTCGCGCGGCTCGGTCGGATTCACGGCGGCGACCCGTCGGCGGAAGAACTCGCCTACTTCGTGTCCAAGAAGTAGCGGCGCACGTCCTCGAACGTCGCTGTCTGCATCGCGACACGCGTCCTCATGCGG
Organism: Polyangiales bacterium; assembly: GCA_046593995.1. GTDB lineage: Bacteria > Myxococcota_A > Polyangia > Polyangiales > JADJMO01 > JALHOE01. Next base: position 13,615 of record JBKJQC010000519.1, on the reverse strand, counting down.
ACCATGTCCGAACGATCGGATGGAAACGACGAGTCGGCGGGCGTGGATGCTTGCGCGAGGTATCTCGGCAGCAAACCCCACCACGGGCCGAGCCCTCGTGCCCGACGCGCGAGCGCGTGGAAGATCGCCGCCGGCTCGTCGCGCGGATCCGTCGCGAGCGCGCGAGCCTCGTCCAGATCGACGGCGATCGTGCGCATCGTCGTGGCCGTTGCATCGGGCAGTCCGAACCGTCGCGCGAGGAACGGCAACGGAGCGATCACTTCGTCGGCCGACGGGAGCACGTGCCATAGCTACAACACTCGACACACATCCGCAGCTTGCACACGCACGAGAATCCCCCGCAGCCACTGTCCGGAGGATTGCCAGTTGGACCGCCCCCGATCGCTGCTGACACGCGATACGTCGACGTCGCCCAGATGTCGACGGCGCGCGACGCCGCGACAGATACTCACGAACGAGGCGAAGACGTTGGCCGCCCTGACCAAGGACAGCGGTCTCCAGATCGCAGGCCGCGACTCGGCGCGCGCGGCGGCGACGCTCTCGGAGGTCTGCTTCAGCACGCGTTCGTGATGCCGGCCTGGAAGCCTTCGACTCCCGTCCGTGCGGCCACGCGCAGCTGGTGGCGATCGGCAGCGCATTCCCTGGCTCGTCCCTCGAGGTCGTCGCCGACGGAAGACGCGTCGGCGAGCCTTGTGGCAAGCGTCGAGACGGTCAGGGCGTCGCGCTGGCAGACAAGATCGAAAGGAAGAACCGGCGCAAGGTAGCCGTGCCGGACGCGATCTCGGTGTGCATGACGCGGTGGTCGAGGGAGCCATATCCGTGGGCAATGCGATTTCGCAGGCGCACAATCGCGCGAAGCTCGATGGCATCGGCCGCCGCGATTGCCCCCTTCGATGCGAGCACGTCGAACGCACCTCCCACGTCGTCGGCCAATGGCCAGCCCGCGTCGGCGATCCAATGCGTCGCCAGATCGATCGCCTCCTGGGCCGCGAGGAACAGATAGAACGATGCCAGATCCGCGCGCCTGACGTCGGCCGCGAACGCTTCTGCGCCGCCCGCCGTCAGCTCCTCGATCTCCCGCAGGCGCCCCTCGGCGCGCGCCACCTTGCGCTCTGCCAGTTCAGCCCGCACCACGGACCGCGGCCTCCAGGCGGGCCCGGGCGGCCTCGTGCATGATGCGCGCGTAGGGCGCGAAGTCCCACCAGTCCAGCATGGCCCGCGCGCGAACCCCCGACCACGCGCCGGCGACGCGCTCGAGCACGACCACGCCGTGGCGGGCGATCTCCATGCGGAGGAGCGGTGGTGCCTGGTCGAGCTCGATGGCATCGACGCTGCGACGCATCTCGCGTTCGATTCTCGCGAGCACTGCCGCGCGACGCTCGGCAGTGGCCCCGGGCGCCCAACGGATGGCGAGGTCCACGTCGCTCGAAGGCCGCGGTCGTCCCGCTGCAAGCGACCCGAAGAGCACGGCGAGCTCGATGGCGAGCTCGGCCGCCAGCGTCTTGGCGAGCTCGGCGGCCAGCGTCTCGGCGAGCTCGGCGGCTTGCACGACAAGACAATACCATGAAGATGCTCTTCGCCGAGCCGGCGAACGAGAAGCTGCTGCTGTCGCGGCTGGAAGCCGTGCTCCGGCCATCGTGGCCGATCGCGCGCGTGCGCGTGGTCGATGGCGAGCTGCCCAAGAACCTGGTGTCAGACCGCGGCCTGCGCCTCGACGTGCTCGTCGAGCTCGCGGACGGTCGCGTGGTCGACGTCGAGATGAAAGTCGACGCGTCCGACGGTCGTCCGACACCCGGCGCGTGCACTACGGGCCTATCTTCCAGTTGAGGACTTTCGGGGAGTCATCGAACGGCGGCACGACCGCGAGGCGGAGGAACGTCTCTCCGAGGCACTGCTGCAGCGCGAGGGAGTACGGGCCAGTGACCGAGGTGGAGGCCGGCGTTCCGGTCGCTTTCTTCAGCGTCGCGAACGCTGCTGCACTGTCGAATGGGCGTTTCGGGCGCGGTGCTGGGGTCAGGTGGCGGCGCTGGCGACGGCTCGGGCGGGAGGACCATCCGCGCATCGTCGGCGTGGATCGTTACCGCGTCGCGCGTGCAGCCCGCCGCTGAGGCGAAGACGACGACGAGACGGGCCAGACGCATTGATGAAGCGTACGCCGGTTCCCGCGTGCCGACCGCCAGCGTCCGCCATGCTTCGGGCAGACATCGCCGCAGTGCCCGCCGCGCCAGGGCACGCACGTGTAATGGTACGAGCCGTACAGCTTTGAGGCGCATGAGAATCCGCCGCAGCCGCGGTCCAGAGGATTGCCGGCTGGACCGCCTCCGACGACGCACCGCACGCCGTCAGAGCGATCGTGCGCGCCATGCAGAGCACGCGAACGACGCGCGTCTTCACCGCCCGAGCCTAGCCAGCTTCAGGCCATTCAGGCCCCGGACACAACGTCAGCCGAACCAGCTGCCACGAACCTCGCCGCAGTCGGCATCAAGCGTCAGCGCGTCGAATCGACGCTGCGCACGCGGGCAGCCTCGATGCGCCAGACGTCCCGCCGAGCTTGCGTCCCTCACCGTCGGACCGCATGCTCTCGGCGTGACCCCTCCGCGCCCGAGTGCCGCGCCCGTGGTCGAGTCCGACGAGGACTCGAACCCGATCGTCGCGTTCGTGAAGGCGTTGCCGGCCGACCAGCTCGCGCAGCTCGAAGAGCTCGCGCGCCTCGATCGCCTGCACCCGGACGATATCGAACGCTGATCAGACGCGCGCCGCGAACCACCGTCGGACGTCGTCGTAGGTCGCGGTTTGCATTGCCACGGCGACCCGAAGCGTGTCGAGCTCGCCGGGTGAGTGCCCGAGCGTCATGCCCGAGCTTGCGAGGGCGCGGAGCGTGAGGGTAGTCGTCAGCGTGCGCCACATGCCGCGCAACCCTCTTGGCCGCCGCGCCAACGCGTAGAACAACGCGGCCGGCTCGTCACCCGCCTCGCTGGCGAGCGACCGCGCCTCCTCCAGTGCGACGGCGATCGTGTGCATCGTCGTCGCCGTCGCGTCGGGAAGACCGAAGCGGCGAGCGAGGAACGGCAACGCGGCGATCACTTCAGCGAGCGACGGCAGCACGCCAGCTGCGTACCACGGGCGCGCTCGCCGTCGGATGCGCCGCTCGGTGTGACGACGAAACGAAAACGCCCGCGAGCGGGTCGCGGGCGTCGTCGGTCAGTGCGAAGGAGGGGACTTGAACCCCTACAACCTTGCGGTCGCCAGAACCTGAACTCAAGTTTCGTGCATCGACCGTCACCAGATGGCTTGTTTTGTGGGCTTTCGCGAGACGTTCGCTGCCGTTGGAATCGTCTGCAGACAGGCCGCAGACGGTTGCATTGTCGGTTTCTTCGGTTGCCTTTCGTCCGCCTTGACCGCCCGGCGGCGCCTTGGGAGCGACCGCGGCGAGCTCGGGGATGGCGTCGTGCATCGGGCGAAGTCGAGCGCTCTCGCCCTCTTCCAACTCCGCAGCGCGTCGACGATAGCGCTCGATCATGTCCGACGTCGTGTGACCGGTGCGGCGCTTGATCCACGCCTCCGCGCGACCGCTGGCGAGCGCGATCGTGACGAACGTGCCGCGGAGGTCGTGCGCGTTCATCTGACGGCGCGACTCGTTCGTCTCGAAGAGCTCGGGCCGGTCTACGCCGACGGCGCGCAGGTGGTCGCGCAGGTCGGCCGCGAGGTGGTCCGCCATGATCGACCGCTTCGGATCATCGTCGGCGGGGAACACGAAGCGCGACTTGCGCGCGAGCTTCCGCCAACGCGTCAGGGCTGCGAGGACGTCGGGCGAGAGGCGCCAGTCTCGCGCGTCGTCGGTCTTGTTGCGGTCGAGGAAGATCCACCCGCGATCGAGATCGATCCACCCGCCAGCGTTGGCCGTGCGCTGGTCGCCCCACTCGAGCGTCGCCGCCTCTTCCTTCCGCATGCCCTCGCGCGCGAGGAAGCCGTACAGCACGCGATGGACGAGCGGCACCTCCGTCAGCGGGGGCGCGAACGGCCTTCCGGTCTTGCCCGCGTTGTCCTTCGCCGGCTCGACGTGCACGACCACGCCGCCGAGCAAGCGCGCTTCCTCGTCCGGGAAGAGGAAGCCGCGCGCCTTCGGCGCATCGAGCTTCGGCAGGAAGCCATCGGGCAGGGGGTTGGTCGCGATCACGCGGCCGGGGAACACGGCGAGCGCGAGGACGCGCCGCATGAGGAACGCGATGTGACGGCGGCGAGCCGACGACAGCCGCTCGGGCACCTTCCGCATGACGTCGAGCCCGTGGTCGAGGGTCACGGCCGTGATCGGCAACCCTCCGATCACTGGGTTGATGTAGTCGCGGAGCATCGCCTTGTAGTCGAGCATCGTCGCCGCCCCGACCTCGTCGACGTGATCGGGGTAGTCCTTTCGCAGCGCGCCGGACGTGAGCTTGCCTGCGAACTTCTCGAAGGTGAGCACGCCGGGGTACGCGACGCCGTCGGGCTGGTTACCGCCCGGCATCGGGCGACCGCCCACGATCGCTTCGACGTACTTCCGAGCCTCGCCGTGCTTGTCGACCGGGAGCTCGACGCACACCGCCTTGATCGTCCGGCCGATCCACTCGCCTTGCTTGGCGGCGACGAGCATCGCGACGAGCTCGGAGGCGAGCGCCGACCGTGCGCGCGCGTCGTCGAGGCCCGTGCATCCGGTGTCGACGCGATGCTCGCATCCGGCGCGAACGCAGCGCGAGAGAGGACAGAGGACGCCGCGTCGCTTCCCGCCTCCGAGCGCGACCTGCGCGAAGAACTTCCCGCGCGACTCGTACGCGCTGCCCTTGCCCTCTCGCGCCATGACTACGCGCCTCCCTTCAACGGCAGATCGTTGTGCGCGTTGTCTGCCGTGACCGCGGCGAGGAAGACCGTGCCGTCGCGCGTCGCCACGCAGAACGGGCACGGGAGGCCATTCCCCTTCAAGCGCGCGTCGATGCCACCGGTGACGTCGACGTCCACGTCTCGCAGGTCACCGGAGCGCACGACCACGTGACGCGAGCAGCGGGGACACGCGAGCTCGACGGGGAGCGCGTCGTCGACCTCGAGCGCGAGCGCATGCAGCTCGTCGGCGTCGTCGCCGGCGGCGAGGCGGAGCAGCTCGTCGCGGACACGCGCCGCGGTGCTGGCGAGGTCGGCGATCACGCGGCCCCCTTCGAGGAGGTCGCCGGAGAGCGGTTGTCGACCGCCACCGCGAGCCCGAGTGCCGCAGCCTCTTCGTGCTGCCGCGCGACCCTGTGGGCGCGCGTGGCTTCCTTCGTGTCGCTCGCGGCCGCCGCCCTTCCAGCGGCCAGTCGTGCTGCGCGGGCGCGGCGGTACATGTCGAGCCAGGTGACCAGCCCCGGGTCGAGCGGGATCACGCGGCCCCCTTCGTCTCGACCGCGACGATCGGCTCGACGCCGAGACTGCGCAGGATCGCGCCCGCGACGGCGGTCTCCCACGTGTGCCCGGTCACCTTGTGGAACCCCTCACGCGTCGCGAGCGCGACCGCCGCGATCCACGCGAGCGATTCGAGCTGCTCCTCGGGAGTGTCGTCGCCGCGGATCGTCGCGGCCGGGAGGGACGGGCCACCGGGGACACGCGGACGCGGGAGGAAGCCGGTCTCGAACGCGCGGAAAGTCTCGCGACGGAAGTTCGACCCATAGACCGCCGGGTCGAACGCGAACACCTCGACGTCGAGGCGCTGCAGGATGCGGAAGAGCGTCCGGCGAGGGTCGCCAGCGATCACGTCAGGGAGTTCGAGCAGCGCCGCCGCTGCAGTCTCCGGTGCAGGGGGGATCGCGTCGTCCATCTCGTTGCGCTGTGCCGCAGACCACCGTTCGTCGAGCCTCGTCGCGAGCTCCGCGCGGTCGCGCATCGAGTTAAGCATGGCGGCGATGGCGCCTTCGCTGTCCTCCTCGTCGCTGCTCGCCGCCAAGCGCAGCACTTCGAACTCGTGCCGCGTCCGGTTGACGAAACCCGAGAGGAAGTGACGCCTCGTCTCGCCGCCGAGGAGTTGCATGGCGATGTCGCCGGGGGTGACGCGCTCACCGTCCGCGAACATCACGCGGTCGGCGAGCGCCTCACCGACCGACGGATCGCTGGCATCATGCGCGAAGAGGGGTGCGCGCAGCGGTGGGCAGATCGGCCCCTCGAAGGGCGTCAGGAACGGCGCGGGCGTCGGCGCCGCGGCGACAGCGGGCCGGAGCGGGATCGGCGCCTCGACCTTCTCGGGCTTCGGATCGCGGCGCGTGGTGCGCTTCGGCTTCTCGGTCGTCTTCGTGGCAGTGGTAGACTTGCTCATGTTCTGTACCTCGTTGCTCGGGGTCAGGATCTAGAGCTCGGCGCCGTGGACTAGACGGCGTCGGGCTCGCTCTACTTGCGGGTCTTCTTCGGCGGCGCGATCTCCGTCTCGACGACATCGAGACCTCGGGCCATCACCATGCGCGCCGCGTCGGATCGTCCGAACGCGGTGCCGAGCTTCTCCGAGTAGTGCACGGCCACGGCGTCGATGCGCTCGAGCATCTCGTCGTCCAGGCGCACCGTGACTTGCGTCGTGGTCTTCCCGATTCGTTTGGGCACGGTCTCGATCATGTCACCTCTTGTCGGCGTCGTGAATGGTTCCGACGCAAAGCAATGGTAATGCATCCCAATACCATTGCAACCCCGCGCCCGCCGATTGTTAGATCGCCCGGGTTCCACGTGCGTCGTCCCGTACGACGGTCATGGTGGCCGGGGACCACGTTGGCCCGGTCGTTACTCCGGCGTACGGCGACGACTCACCCGCGCAGCGGCCTCGACGAGCTCCGGCGCGAGGTCGACGATCTGCTCGCCGAGGGGCGCGTCGACGAGGCGCGGGCCGCCCTCGAGACGCTGCAGACGGCGGCGCGGGCGAAGGCGCTGGTGAGGGGCGGGAGGTGAAGCGCTCGACCTGCGCAGCAGTCACCCGCGGGGCAGCGGCGTCAGCATCCCCAGGCGTTCGTCGACCACGGTCGCGCCATCGACCAGATCTTCGAACGTCCTCGCGGGTGGGAACAACGCGGCCGCGGCGACAACGTCCTGTGGCCGCACCCGCGGAGAATCGACCTGGTCCGGGTGTCTGAGGAGCTCGGCATGTACGTCGTCGTTCTGGACGGTCCGAATCTGTCCCGTTCGCGCTCGCTTGTCGATTCCGTCGGCTGGCGGCCAGTCCTTCATATCGACGAGCGCGCAACCCTCACCGGCGAAGATCGCGCATACGATCGTCGAACATGTGAAGCCGATCTCGTTCTGGCCGAACTCCGGTTTCCCTTGCTTGCCGACGATGCTCGCAGCGAACTTGAATCCATATGGGAAGGCCGTTGGGTCTTCCTTCTGCACTTCAACCATCAATCTGCACCGCGTCGCGATCAGCCTGGCCTTCTCCGGAGCCACCCTCGGCTCTGCCCACAGAAACGCCAGTGCGGGGGCGTCCGAATCGGCAATCACGTGGTGGCCGAGCATGTGAAAGAGTCGCGTCTCCTTCTTCCACCGATAGAGCAACGCGCCGTGTGTCCACACTCGGCTCGTGGCGTTGCTCGCGGTCGCGTCCGCAGGGCCGGTCATCGTGGTGGCAGCAACACCAAGCGCCCTCATCGCTTCGTAGCCCGTACCCTCGCTGCTCTTCGGATGCAGCCGCTCGGCGACTACAGCGCGTGTCATTCGATTCCGGCGAGGAGCTCCTCGACGCGCTCCGGATCAGTTCGCAAGAGGCGATCGCGCAGTCGCGCGACGTATCCCACGCGAGACGAACCGAGGTGCTCGCGTGCGGGTTGGGTGATCGATGCGAACGCGAGCGCGTGCACGAGCGGAAGCGCCTCTGCGTCGGCCGACGCGATGATCGCCCTGCACACGTCAAAGCGGCCGCCGCGCATGAACCTGTCGACGCCCTGGTAGATGAGGTCGAGTGCATCCTCGGGCTCATCGTCGCGCGCGATTTCGCGCACCGTCACGAGGAACGATGCGGCCTCAGACTCGATCGCGGGGTCCTGCAGTGCACGAAGGGACGGCGGAACACTCGGCGATGATTCCGCGGCGCGCTGCGACGACACGCTCGACGGGCCGGGATCGAGTTCAAACACAGCGTCGCCGTCGACCTTCTTGAACGCGAGTTCGACGAGTGGCGTGGGAATGATCAGGGACGACGTGGACTGCGTCCTCTCCGGCCCCCAGGCCGATCGCATCGCGGCTCCAGAGCGCTTGCTCATGATGTCCGGTTCCTCCGCAGGCTCTCATAGTACTCAGGGTTCACGCTCGTTCGAAATACATCGCCGACGACGTCGTGTGCGGCCTCGAGCCAGCGTTCAAGATCCTTGATCTCGGCGGTCGGAATGGGCGCCACAGACACGAATTCCAGATCGAGAACGACACCCGGCACGTCGTTGATCTTCGCGATCGCCGTTTGGTGCACGAGCACGCCCTCCTCGAAGGTGAAGTCGTACCGCTGGTAGAAGTGCGTCATCAGACGGCTCTCTGCTGCCTGCGGCGGCTTCGGTCCGACGCATACGAAGTCGCGGACCTTCGACCGATTCGGAACGGCGAAGTGGTTGATGTAGCGCAGCGACGCCCGCTCGACCTGTGTCGGTTGAAGGACCGTCTTGAAGGCGACGAGCACCTGGTCGAGCGTCTCGCGGAAGACCTCCCACCGATCGTAAGGGGGCTGATGGCTCACGGACACGACACCCGCACCGATTTGGATGACGATCGGGCGGTTCGGCGCGCTGATCCGCCAGCGGGGAAGCTTGCGGTGCTCGAGAACGGGCTCGCCCTCCGGACCTTCGGTGAAGTCGTACTCGCTGTGGGTCGTCGCGGAAGCCTCCGGGTAGCGGTCCTGTAGGGTGGCCGCGAACGCCTCCGCTGTTGCCGAGCCGTTCCACCCTGCGCTGCTGAAGGTGAGGTCACAGATGACCTCGACCAGGGGTGGGTTGGAGAGAATTTCGCGCATTTTCCCGGGTAGTAGTGGTGTTGCGGTCTATCAGGCCTCGCCTGGTAGGCGCAAGGACGCTGATGATGATGCTCTTCAACGCCCGCCAGTGCGGAGGAACGGATACTCTCGCACCGAGATTCCGTGCGGCCGCGTCGAGGATCGATGCAGGTCGACGGCGTTGAAGCCGTGTCGCCCTCTGATCGACACCAGGAGCGCGACGGTTGCGGGGGCGGTCGTGCGCGGCCCCCCCGCGGCGTCCGCGGGTTGATCAGATCCGATCGAGGTGCGCGCGGATCACCATCGCGGTCAGCCGCGCGACGGGCTCCTCGACGGCGGCCCTGTAGACGTCACCGCGGAGCGAAGCCCGACGAGCTGTATCGCTTCCGCCTCGCCGCGTTCACGCACGAGGGCGACGAGGCGGCGGCCCTCGAAGGGGGTCAACGTGGCGGTGGGTTGCTCATCGATCTCCTCGGCGCCTGGCGCCCTCACACGACCCTAGTTCCCCTTCACCTTGGGCCAGCCAATGTTCGGCCGGCTGTTGTCAGCGCTCGACGCCTTAGCGGCGAGAGCGGCGACGAGCGCCGTCAACGTCGTCGCCGTGATCGTCCCGGTTGCGCCCGCGCCCATCGCCGTGACGCCGGGGCCGATGAACGACGCGTTCGCGGGCGTCACGAGCATCGCGCCCAGCGTCGCGGTCGTGAGCGGGTTCACCGGCAGCGCGTTCAGTTGCAGGCCGAGCGCGCCGAGGATGCATTGGAACGCGAGTACCAGCGACTCCGCGCTCGTCGCGTGCTCGGCGGGGAGCTCGTCGGCGGGACCGACGGAGTGCGCGCCCGCCTGCATGATGATCTCGTCCGCGACGAACCCCGGTGAGTCGGCGTCGTCAAAGGACTCCACGAAGGGACGCGCCGCGTCGCCGTTCGCGAAGCGCACCGTCACGAGCGATCCGAGCTTCGGACGGCCGCGCATACCGGCGACGCCCGGGCGAACGCGCACGCTGCGAAGGTCCGGCATCCCGCTCGACACGCGCACGATCTGCAGGTTGAGGCGCTCGCCTGTGCGGGTCACCACGCGGTACTCCCACGGCGCGTAGAAGCGATGGTGCGCGGTGAGGAGCTCGACGGTCCGCGCGAGGGCCGATGCCGCGGGGTTGCCCGTGCGATCGGTCCGCCGGCCCCACACCGTCGTCCGCAACTTCCCGCCGTCGAGGACGTGCTCGACGTCCACAGCCTCGACACCGTCAACGACGGCGCCGGGGAGGAGCGTCGCGATGGCGTCGGCGGCGAGCTCGATCCTTCCCTGCGCGGCGTCGGTCTCGATGCGCGTCGCCGTCCCCGTGTACGTGACCGCGGAGCGCCGCCCGATCTGCGTGACTCCGGCTTCGTCGATGTACCAGCCGCGCGGCACGAGATCCTCGAGCACGCTCGACGCCGGACCCTCAGGGCGGATGTACGCGGGACCGCCGACGAGGCCCGTCACGGTGCCGATGGTCTCGCCGCACAGCCGCGCAGCGTCGACGAGGACGGTCGAGAGCTTCACTCCGGCATCGTTGGCGTAGGCGAGCGCGCGGACGTTCTTGCCCCAGCCGCCGCCGCCGCCGACGATGCGCACGCGTCCGCGGCTCGCCTTGTAGACGCCGCTGCTCAGCACGGTCCCGCGCAGCGTGAGATCCCCGATTACGATGGTCGCCGCGCCGGCTATGGCTTCGGGCTTCTCGATTTCAGCGTCGCAGAACCACGCTCCCCACGCTGGTAGGTTTACGTGACAGGCGAGGACTCTGATTCCGTTGACGGTGGCGCTCATGCTCTAGTCCTTCGGAGAGCCGTCTCCGGCCCGTTCAATGCCGGTTGTTTGCAGATTCAATCGTGATTGTTTCGTGAAAACGTGCTGAATTAATGCGTTCCGCGTGACAGAATTCGTGCCGAATTGCGTTTGAATACGCCGCTACCGGGCCGCCTCGCGCAGGAAGACGAGCGCGCCTTCGAGCATGGCGATGGCGCGCGCGTCATTCTGCTCCGCACCGTCGGTGTGCTCCGTGACGTGCCGCGCGAGCGAGGCGAAAGCTGCCGGGGTCGACACGAGCAAGAGCGCATCGGAGTCGCCTGCGTTCATCAGCGCCTCGACGACCTCGCCGTCGATCCCCGGGTGCGCTCGCCAATGCGACAGCTCGGGGTGCGCGTGCTCGTAGAGCTCCAGCCGGAGCGCGTTCACGGCGTCGACGCTGTCGGCCGTCTCGAGCGCTTCCTCGAGGGCCGCTTCGAGCTGCTGGTGAACCAGCCGCCACGCTCGATCGTGGGCGATCGCACCGGCGCCGAACGGTCCGCGACCGCGGATGCGTGTGACCCGTACCGTCGACGTCCCGTGGCCACCGACGGCGACGGCCTCGACACTCGCCGGAGCGGCCGCGAGGGCCGGGGCCGCCTTCGTCGAGGGCGGGACGTAGCCTTTGAGGTACCGCCGCACGGTGGCTTCGGAGATCCGCCGGCCCGACTTGGAGAGCCTGGCGGCGACCTCCTCGAAGGGACGGCCTTCGCCGCGCAACAGCTTCGCCTCGCGAACGAGCGGGATCGTCATCTTCTGCGGCATTTCAGGCTCCGTTCACGCGCAACACCCGCCATGGCGTGTCCGTTTTTCGTACACATCGCGTGCGAGGCGCCCACCTTCCGCGATCCAGCTTTGCCGTATACCCACCTCTGCACACACGCGGTCGGCCCTGCCTTCGATCGTCGCGTCGCCTCCACCGCCCCGCTGACGCGTCGACGGCGAGCACCGCTCACGCTCTCGACTCGTCGACGACGAGGCGCGCAGAGCGGCAGCCGGGGCGGCGCTCGACGGCATGGAGCACCGACCGACCGGCGACGCCGCGCGGTTCACCGTCTCGAGCCTGCGGTGCAAGGTGCGCAGGGCGTCGCGCTCGATCTGGCGAACGCGCTCGCGGGTGATCGAGAGCATCACCCCGATCTCTTCGAGGGTCGCGCCGCCCTTGTCTGCCACGTCCAACGCGCAGGTCTCGGTCATCTCGGCGAGCGGCAGGCGACGAGCCGGGCTCACGTCGCGTCGGAGGTGGTGCGAACAAGAGATCCACAAACATGGCCGTGCGCCCTCCCTGCAGTCGCCGCGCGTGACGGGACGGCGCAAGTCGCTCGCGACTGCAGCGGGGGTGCTCGGCATCAGCGCTTCGTCGCCGGCTTGCTCGCCGCGTAGGTCTTCGGGTCGATCTTGTATTCAGCGCACATCGCGATCTCGCGAGCGCTCAGCGTGGTCGGGCCGCTGCTTGTCGAGGCGCGCCGCTCCCTTGCGACGTGCGAGGCGCGCCAGACCTCGACGTCGGCGAGAGCGGCCACCATCGATTTCTTGCCGGTCAGGCGCCGCAGGTACGACCTGGTCGCGGCAGACATCTCCTGCGCGACGGGCGACGGTGGAAGGCCGTCGGCGTCGAGCATCGCCTGCTCCGCCACGACGATTGTCGAACCGCACTCGACCATCGCTTCCATCACCGCGTCCATCGCCGCGAAGGTCGCTTCGTTGTCCGGCTTGCCGAACACTTTGGCGAGGTCGGCGCACGCGGCCGCGAGCTTGTCGCAAGCGTCCGGGAGCGATGCCGGTCCCCCCGGGGCCTCGTCGGCGAGGCGCACGAGCCTCACCTTCGCGCCGGAGAGCGGGGTCACGCGCCGAGGCCCGGGAGGCATCACCTCGACCGTGAACGCCCCGATGACGACTCCCCCGTCCGTGCCGCTCACAGTCCACCTCCCGCCGGCGTCTCGGCGGTGAGCTTGGCGGCGGCCCGCTCGGCCCGTTCACGGCGCTCCGCTTCCTCGGTCCTGAGATTCGAAGCCTTCACGGCGAGCGCATCCGCGCGAAGGGCCTCACGCGCGCGCTCCTCGGCGGCGATAGCGGCCTGCGCGGCGGCGCGCCGCTGCTCCTCGTTCGCGGCCTGACGCCGCCGCTCTTGGGCGCTGTGCTCGGCGGAGACGGCGAGCTTTCGTACTCGGTACGTTCCGTCCAAAATCGCCGAGACCTGCGCCTCGAAGCTGAAGTACTTCTCCGCGAGAGGAAACGTCGCTTCTCCGGTGAGCCCACAGAGGAAAGGCGCGCGCTTGTGCCCTTCCTTCGGCGCGCGCGGCAGTTGTACCCACTCGTGCGGCGGCGGCCGATCCTCGGCGACGGCGACGTGCGCGAGCACCCGGGCGCGGGTCAGCTCCGGCGGCAGATCGACGCCGCCGAGACGCGCCGCCTCGGCCCGGAGTGCGGCGAGCGCGACGAGGTCGCTCTTCAACCCCTCGTCCTCCGACACCGCCGCTCGCTCGATGGCGAGGAGGTTCGCCCCGCGCCTCGTGATGATCGCTTGCTCGAAGCACAGGTACTCCGGGGGGAGCTCGGCGCGTCTCGCTTCCTTGGCTGCGTTGTCGAGCGCGGATCGCGCATCCTCTACCGCGTGCTCGAGGGCCGCGCGCGTCTCGTCCATCGAAGCCCGCAGCGGCGTGAGCTTCTCGCTCTCGGCCGCCAGCGCGATCCCGATCTGCTCGACGAGGACGTCGGCGGCTTTGAACGCCTTCCAGTCGGCCGGGGACCGGCTAGTGCCGCGCGTCGGAAGTCTGGGCATGGTTTTGCCACGACTTGGGGCGGTAGGTCCACTCGAACGGCGGATCGTCCTGCGCGTTG
>JBKJQC010000465.1:0-12509 GCA_046593995.1 Polyangiales bacterium | reverse complement strand
CACGCTCGGCGTCGCGGGGACGTTGCCCGCGACCTCGCGCTTGCCCCAGTACTTCGCGAGCGCGACGTTCGGGTGGGCGATCGCCGTTGCGCTCCTCGGGTGGCTCATCGCGCGAGCTCCGCGCCGATGCGCGCCGAGAAGCCTTCGATCCCGATGCTGCGCCACGCCTCGAGCACCGCGTCGACCTTGCCCGGAGCGAGCGCGATCGCACAGCCCCCACCGCCGCCACCCGTGAGCTTCGCGCCGACGGCCCCTGCACCGCGCGCCACGTTGCAGACGCGCTCGAGCGCCTCGGTCGAGACCATCAACGACGCGAGGAGCGCGTGGTTGAGATCCATCAGCTGTCCGATCTCCCACATGCGGCCGGTCTCGATCGCGCCCGCGCCCTTGAGGGCGAGCGTCTCGATCCCGTCGAAGGTGCGCTCGACGACCGTGGGGCGACGCGCGAGCTGACGGGCGACGGCGTCGACCATCTGCCGCGTCGACGACGGCTCGCCGGTGTACGCCACCGCGAGCTCGAGCACCCCGGCTGGGACGATGCGGCGCGGGGGCTCCCCCTTGCGGAAGACGATCACGCCGCCGCGGCTCGCGACCGCTACGTCCACGCCGCTCGGGTTGCCGTGGAAGATGCGCTCCCACGCGTTCGCTGCGGCCGCCGCCGTGTCGTCGTCGAGCGGTGTACCGCTCGCCTCGCCGATGGCGCGCGCGATCGCGACGCCGATGGCGGCAGAGCACCCGAGCCCCGCGCCGCCAGGCACGTCGACGTCGACGGTGACCTCGTGCGGGGGTACGCCGAGCGTCGCGAGGACGGCCGCGAAGCCGCGCGCGATGTCGTCGTCGTCGTCCGCGCGCACGACGCGCTCGAACGGACGCAGCGTCAGCGTCGCGACGTCGCTCTTCTGCGCTACGCCGCGCGCCCCGCGGTCGAGCGCGGCCGCGACCGCGACGCGTCCGTGCACGACGGCGTGCTCCCCGAAGAGGATCACCTTCGCGAAAGAGGTGGCCATCGTCAGGACCGCCTCTCGCACATCGCGCTCGCGAGCCCCTCGAGGAGCGCGCGTCCTTCGGGCGCGAACGTGGCCGTCCCGAGCGCCGCGCGCGCTTCGTCGAGCAAGGTCGTGATGCGGCGTTCGAGGACGGCGCGCGCGCCCGAGCGTTCGACGAGCGCGAACGCGACGTCGACGTCGCCGCGCTCGAGAGCGCTGCCGAGGGCTTCACGATCGTCACCCTCGAGCCGCGCGCGCGCCTCGGCGACGACGGCGGTGCGCTTCTTCGCGCGCAGATCCGAGCCGACCGGCTTTCCCGTCTCGCTCGGATCGCCGAACGCGCCGAGCAGATCGTCGCGCAGCTGGAACGCGACGCCGAGGGGAGCGGCGAAGGCCTCGAGCGCGCGGCGCTGCGAAGGCGACGCGCCGGCGAGGATCGCACCGAGCTCGATCGGACCGCGCGCCGTGTAGCTCCCGGTCTTGAGCGCGTGCATCCGTTCGACGGCCGAGGGGTCGTCGGCGGAGAGCGTGAGGTCGAGCGCCTGGCCGAGCACGACCTCCTCGTGGACGCGCGCAAAGGCCTCGACGGCGTCGCGCACGATCCCGGGCGCGGCGTCGATCCCGAGGAGCGCGCGGTGTGCGAGCGCGCACCCGAGATCGCCTGCGAGCACCGCGAGCGAGGCTCCGAGGTGCGCGTCGCGGTGGCGCTCGGTGAGCATCACGTGCACCGTGGGTCCGCCGCGACGCGTGACGTCGCCGTCCATCCAGTCGTCGTGCGCGAGCAAGTACGCCTGCAGGAGCTCCCACGCGCACCCGGCGTCGATCACCGCGGCCGGTCTCTCGAGGGGGTCGACGGGGGCGAGAGGGGCCACCGCACCGCACGCGCGCGCCGATGCCACGAGCAGGGCGGGGCGCAATCGCTTCCCGCCGCGTCGGACCAGGTCGGCGAGCGCGGCGAGCACGGCGCGCGGCTCCTCACCGGCGCTCGCGGCGCGGGCGTCGGCTTCGTCGAGCAACACGTCGAGGCGCGTGTCGATCGCGCGACGGACGTCGGCGACGAACCGCACGCCGCTCTCGCGTACGGCGAGCGGCGTGTGATTGCCGGCCGAGGCTTTCGTCTCCACGCTCGACGAGGACATCGCAGGCTCCCGTGCTACAGCGCCGCTTCTCGGGCCCACTCGTCGTACGGGTGAACCCCAGGCCTGTCAAACCGCATCTGCACGGCGAACCGCTGCAAATTCGGCTAGTTTCAATCTTCTTTGAACGATTTCAAACGCTTTCCGAGGTGACGATGGGGACCGGGATCGAAAGCCGCAAGGGGGACCACCTCACGCTGTGCGCGACCGAGGACGTCGGGTTCCGCGGCGTCGGAACGCTGCTCGACGGAGTTCGATTCATCCATGACGCCGTACCCGAGCTCGCCGTCGAAGAGATCGACCTCCGCACGCGCGTGCTCGGCAAGCTGCTCCGCGCGCCCATCGTGATCGCGTCGATGACCGGCGGCACCGAAGAGGCCGCGCGGGTGAACCGCGAGCTCGCGTCGATCGCCGAGGAGCGAGGCTACGGGTTCGGCCTCGGCAGCCAGCGCGCCATGATGAAGCGCCCCGAGTCGGCGTCGACCTTCGAGGTACGTACGGTCGCACCGACCACGCTGGTCCTCGCGAACGTCGGCGGCGTGCAGGCCGCCAAGAGCTCGACGGCCGAGATCGCGGCGTTGATCGAGGCGGTCGCCGCCGACGCGCTCTGCGTGCACCTCAACCCCGCGATGGAGATCGTGCAGCCGGAAGGCGACCATGACTTCCGCGGCGTGGTCGAGGCGATCGCGCGCCTCGTGCGCGAGCTCCCGGTGCCGGTCCTCGCCAAGGAGACGGGCTGCGGCATCGGCCCCGCGGCGGCGAAGAAGCTGCGCGCAGCGGGCGTGCAGCACGTGGACGTCTCGGGCGCGGGGGGCACCTCGTGGGTCGGGGTCGAGACGAAGCGCGCGCAGGCGCAGGGCGGCGCCGCGAAGGCCGCCCTCGGTGAGGCGTTCTGGGACTGGGGCGTCCCGACGGCGGTCTCGACGGCGGCGTGCGCGGCCGCGGGCTTCCGCACGATCGTCGCGACCGGAGGCATCGCGAGTGGCCTCGACGTCGCACGCGCGATCGCGCTCGGCGCGTCGGCCGCGGGCATCGCGCGGCCGGTGCTGCGCGCGTTCTACGAAGGCGGTCGGGCAGGGGCGCTCGCGTTCCTCGACGGCGTCGAGGCGGAGCTGCGCACGGCGATGCTGCTCGTGGCCGCGCCCGACGTCGCGTCGTTGCGCACGGCCCCCCGCGTGATCGGCGGCGAGCTCGCGGTCTGGCTGCGCGCGCTCCGCATCGAGTAGTACTCGGAGCATGCCGGGCATGAAGGAGCTCTCGGAAGGCGTCGTGTTCATCGACGGCGCGCGCTGCGCACAGGGCGAGGCGAAGGTCTCGATCTACGATCGCGGCTTCCTCTACGGCGACTCGGTGTTCGAGGTGATCCGTACCTACGGCGGCGAGCCCTTCGGCCTCCGCGAGCACGTCGCGCGTCTGCACCGCTCTGCCGCGAAGATCGAGCTCCCGTTGCCGTGGAGCGAGGACTCGCTCGAGCGCGAGATCCGCGGCGCCGTCGCCGCAGGCGCGTACCCCGAGAGCTACGTCCGGGTGATCGTCACGCGCGGCGTCGGGGCGCTCGGCCTCGACCCCGACTTCGCGGGCGCGCCGACGCGCGTGGTGATGGTCCATCCGCTCGCCTTGCCGCCGGCCTCGGTCTATCGCGACGGCGTCGCCGTGCTCGTCGTCGAATCGATGCGCGCGACCGACGGCACGGCCGCGGAGGGTGCGAAGTCGTCGAACTATCTCGCGAACCTCCTGGCGCTCCGCGACGCGAAGCGCGCCGGTGCGTACGAGCCGCTCTTCGTCGATCGCGGCATCCGCGGGACGACGCGCGAGACCAACCCCGAGACACTGGACGACGCCGAGGTGCTCGAAGGCGGGACGTCGAACGTGTTCGCGATCGAGCTCGGGAGCGACGGCGCGGAGGTGCTCGTGACGCCGCCCGACCGCCGCATCCTCGGCGGCATCACGCGGAAGCACGTGCTCGACGCCGCCACGGCGTCCGGGATGCAGATCCGCATCGAGCCGATCACGCTCCGTCGGTTCCGTACGGCGAAGGAGCTGTTCCTCACGTCGACCGTGCGGGAAATCGTGCCCATCGTGCGCGTGCTCACCGGTTCGAAAGACGATCCGAAGGACAGCCCGAAGACCCATGCGACGGCCGCGACCATCGGCGACGGCACCCCGGGAACGCGGACCCGAGCCCTCCACGAAGCCTTCCGCCGCCACGTCCACGCCGAGACGTCGCCGATGCCTTGGGAACGGCAGAGCTGAGCGAACCGCGTCTCGCCCCGGGGCCATCTCAGGGGCGTCTCGGGGTCATCTCAGGGCCGTCTCGGGGCCATTGAGCGCTCCGCAAGGCTCAGGTGGACGATTCGCGCCTCGTGAGGCTAAGGTTGGCCCCCCTTTCGGCTCACGGGCCCGGCGCCAACGTCGGTGTTGCGAGTCGCGAGGCCGGTCCGGGGGGGAGCGGTGTGGTCTCGAAGCGTGGCTGTCTGCCACGCGAGGTGCTCGGTCGAATGGACAGCGATTTGCGGGAAGCGGTCTCGGCCCTGCGCGCCGTGTTCGAACGCCGGGCGATCTCGTCGCAGTGGGGCCAGGCGTCCGCGGAGCTCCTCGCCGAGCTCAAGAAGGATCTCAAGATCCCCGCGCGCTATCGCTCGTTCCTCGCCGCGGCCGATCCCGTCGACGTCGAGACGGTCACGCCCGTCGAGAAGGTGAAGCTCCTGAGCGCGGACAAGCTCAAGGAGGGCCAGGCGGGCTTCGCGGTCGCCGACGACGGCACGCCGCTCGTCACCGGCAAGGACGGCGACTGGAAGAAATCCTGGGTCGTCGTCGCCGTGAGCACGCTCTTCGGTGACCCTTATTTCCTCGATGTCTCCAAGCTCGACGCCGAGGGGGACTGCCCGGTGTACGCGGGCCAGAAGACCGAGAAGGGGACCTGGAAGACCAAGCTCGCGGCCTCGTCCTTCGCGAGCTTCGTGACCATCCTCGCGCTCGGAATGGAGCTCGCCTCGGGATTCGGCGAAGCCGTCTTCGACGAGGCCGACGACGGCTCCTTCCGCGAGGCCTTCGCGCCGAAGATCAAGGCCTTCGATCCGGCCGCCGCACGCGCGAAGCACTGGTCCTGAGGAGAGGTCCAGGGTCTAGGGTCTAGGGTCTAGGGTCTAGGGCCCGGAGGGAGATCGCCGCCGAAAGGTGGCGGCCGCGCGAGCGGCGAGCACGGCCCCGCCGCGAGACTTCGAGGCCCAGCCCCCCTAGACCCTGGACCCTGGACCTTTTTCCTCGGCGGGCCGTCGAACATGACGCGGGCGCGGGGTGGCCGTAGACTGGCCGCCCCTCGTCTCGCCCGTTTTTCGGAGGCTTCGTCTCGATGTACGTCGCGTGCCCGCGCTGCAGCCAGCAGAACTATCAGACCGCCACGCAGTGCGCGTACTGCGGCTCGCCGCTGACGGCGCCCCCTCAGCAGCCCGTGCAAGGGTTCCAGACCAATGCGCCGGGCTTCGCCGCCGGCGCGGTCACCGGTGGGGGCACTCCCAGCGGCGAGAACCAGGGGATGAGCGCGCAGCCCCAGGTCGGTCAGATGATCGACCGGAAGTACAAGGTCGAGCGCATCCTCGGCGAAGGCGGGATGGGCATCGTCTACGTCGCCCACGACGTCAACGCGGACACGAAGGTCGTCATCAAGAGCGTCCGCCCGGAGTTCGCGAACCGCGGTGACTTCCGCGAGCGGACGATGGCGGAGGGGCGCGCCCTCGCGAAGATCGACCACCAGAACGTCGTTCGCTTCTACTCGATCGTGAACTCGCCCGACACCGGCGAGCTGTACATCATCATGCAGTTCATCGAGGGCGAGTCCCTCGATCACACCCTCGAGAAGGCGAACGCCTCCGGGCAGAAACTGCCTGTTCCCGAGGTCCTGCGCATCTTCAAGATGGCGCTCGATGGCGTCGGTGCAGCCCACAAAGAGGGGCTCATGCACCGCGACCTCAAGCCGGCGAACATCCTCGTCCGCGCGAAGGACGGCGTCGCCAAGGTCATGGACTTCGGCATCGCCAAGACCGAGGGCGCGAAGGGCGGACCGACGCAGGCCGGCGGCATCGTCGGATCGCTCTGGTACATGGCCCCGGAGCAGATCAAGGGCGCCAAGGATCTCGACAAGCGCCTCGACGTCTACGCGATGGGCATCGTGCTCTACGAGCTGATCACGGGCGTCGTCCCGTACGACGGCGAGACCGAGTACGACATCATGACCAAGCACATGAGCGAGGCGGTGCCCTCCGTTCGCGTGCTCCGCCCCGACGCGCCCGCGTTCATCGACGATCTGATCGCGAAGGCGACGCAGAAGGAGCGCGCGAATCGCTATCAGACGTGCGAGGAGTTCCGCGCCGCGGTCGATCAGTTCGACGGCGGTATCGTCGTCCCTCGGTCGATGACGGCGTACGAGAACTCGGTCATCCCCGACAACGTCGCGTCCAGCGGCGGTCCCGTCCGCGGCACGGCGAACATGATGCCGCCGACGACGCTTCCGTCAGGCGACCACGTCGCGTTCAAGAAGAAGTCCTCCCCGCTGCCGCTGATCCTCGGCGGCGTCGGCCTCATCGCGGTGCTCGGGGTCGGCGGCTTCTTCCTCTTTGCCAACAACGGCGACGACAAGGGGAAGGGCGCCGGGGGCGCTGCCGTGAAGGGCAACGGCAAGGCGGACGAAAAGCACGACGACGAGAAGCACGACGACGACGGCGACAAGAAGCCGCCGAAGAAGGACGACAAGAAGGACGACAAGAAGCCGGTGAAGAAGGACCCCCTCGAGGCCCTCGTCGGCGACTGGGAGACGGACACCACCAATCGCGCGCTCAAGGCCGTGAAAGAGGGCGACGAGATCGTCTTCCGTGTCGTGAAGTCGGCCGACTGGGACGGCGCGTTCGCGGACGACGAGGTGCGCTTCAAGCTGAAGCCCGGCGCGGACGAGGGCACGTACGACGTGACGGACCGCTACCGGCCGTCGCCCGGCAAGGGGAAGGCCTACTCCAAGACCGCGCTCGCCGGCTGCATCGTCGAGACGAGCGGCAAGGTGAAGACGACTCCCCTCGTCGCCATCGTGAAGTCCGAGACGGTCCTCGAGGTCACATTGGCGACCGCGGCCGTGGCCCTGGTTCCCGACCCCGGTGACGCCAAGACCATCAGCGGCTGCAAGCCGGCGCAGGCGACCGGGACCGTGAAGGCCGTGCTGAAGAAGAAGTAGTTCCGTATCGCCCGGACGTTACATGGATGTGACGCCGCTCTCTCGCATGATCGAGCGGCGCGCGGCTCCCGGTTTGACTAGACTGGAGCGATTCCCGTGGCCGTGGCCCCGCCGAGCTCCCCTGATTCCACGCGTCCGCCGCCGCGGATGGTGGGGCGTTACGCGCTGTACGGCGAGCTCGCGCGCGGAGGGATGGCGACCGTCCACTTCGGACGCCTCCTCGGACCGGTAGGGTTCTCGCGCACGGTGGCGATCAAGCGGCTGCACCCGCAGTACGCGTCCGACGCCGAGTTCGTGGCGATGTTCCTCGACGAGGCGCGGCTCGCGGCGCGTATCCAACACCCGAACGTCGTCTCCACCATCGACGTCGTCGCGCTCGAAGGGGAGCTGATGTTGGTGATGGAGTACGTGCAGGGCGAGTCTCTGTCTCGGCTCCTCTCGTCGGTCCGTGCGCGCAACGAGCGCGTTCCGTGGCGCGTCGTCGCCGCCGTGGCGAACGGCATCCTCGCCGGGCTCCACGCTGCGCACGAGGCCAAGAACGAGCGCGGCGAGCCGCTCGGCATCGTCCATCGCGACATGTCGCCGCAGAACGTGCTCGTCGGCGCGGACGGCGGCATTCGCGTGTTCGACTTCGGCATCGCCAAAGCGGCAGGGCGCGCGTCCGATACGCGCCAGGGGCTCTTCAAGGGGAAGCTCGCGTACGCAGCGCCCGAGCAGCTCGCAGGGAGCGAGATCGATCGCCGCGTCGACGTCTACGCCGCGAGCGTGGTCCTCTGGGAGATCGTGACCGGTCGGCGCATGTTCAAGGCCGACAACGAGCTGCTCCTCTACGCGATGGTGAAGGAAGGCCGCATCGACCCTCCCTCCGTCCACGCGTCCGATCTGCCGGCCGGCCTGGAGGCGATCATCCTCCGTGGTCTCGCGAACGATCCGCAGCATCGCTTCGGCTCTGCGCGAGAGATGGCGATGGCGCTCGAAGAGCTGTTCCCGCACGCGAGCGCGCGCGAGGTCGCCGAGTGGGTCGCGCACGTCGCGCGCGATGCACTGAAGACCCGCGCCCGTCGCGTGGAAGAGATCGAGACGACGAACATCGATCTCCTCCTCGACTCCGGCGTGCGCGATCTCGAGACCTTGATCCGCCAGGGGCCAGCGTCCGGCCCAGGCTCGGGACCGAGCTCGCAACGCACCAACCCGTCGTCGGGACTGCCCTCTCAGCGCACGGGAACGCCCTCGGGACCGGGATCCGCGCCGCCGCTGTCGGGCCCTGTCTCGGGGCTCGCGGCGACGCTCCCCGGCGTGTACCCGCACACGCTCATCGGGGATGGCGAGGACCAAGGCGCGCAACCGACGTCGACGTACGCCGAGGCTCCGCCCCCGAAGAAACGGCGTGGCCTCCTGTTCGCGCTCTTGCTCCTCGTCCTCGCGTCCGCTGCCTTCGGCGTGGTGTTCGCGCTGCGCGCGCCTCCGCCCGCGCCGACGACCGAGGAGCCGCAGGTCGAGACCGCGAGCAAGAGCAAGAAGCCGTTGGCGAAGGCCGCGGCGAAGCCTGCCGAAGAGGAGCCGGTGGTCGCGGATCCTGCGCCGACGGCCGCGGTCGCGAAGCCCGAGCCCGCGGCGCCGAAGGTCGAGGCCAAGCCCGCGTCGCCCACGTCGAAGGCCGCTGCGCCCGCGAAGACCGCCGCATCCGCAGTACCCGCATCTCCGCCTGCAGCCGCCGCCGCGAACTGCACTCCGCCGTTCAACATCGACTCCGACGGGATTCGGCATCCGAAGCCCGAGTGCATGTGAGATGACGAGAACCTCGCGCTCCTTTTCCACCCGTCTCGTCGCGTCTGCAGTGACGTCTGCCGTCACCCTTGCGCTCCTCGCGCCGACCACGAGCGCGCTCGCCGCCGACAAGCAGGCGTGCCTCGCGGCGTACGAGCAGACGCAGAAGCTGAAGAAGAGCGGTCAGCTCCTCGAGGCCAAGCGGCAGGCGCTGATCTGCGCGCAGGACGGCTGTCCGGCGTCCCTCCGCGACGATTGCACCGGCTGGACCGTCGAGCTCGACAAGAACACGCCGTCGATCACGCTGCTCGTGACCGACGACGAAGGGCACGACGTCACCGACGCGACCGCTTACGTCGACGGCAAACCGGTCACCGCGCACGTCGAGGGGAAGGCGATTGCGCTCGATCCCGGGACGCACAAGATCCGCGTCGAGCGCGCTGGCGAGGCTCCTATCGAGCAGGACATCGTCGCGCACGAGGGGGACAAGAACCGGAGCGTCACGGTGAAGTTCCCTGCGAAGGCGAAGCCCGCCGCGTCGACGATGGCGCCGGTCACGACCTCTCCCGAGCCCGCCGCGCCTGCGAGCACGAGCCGACCCATCCCCACCGGCACCTGGATCTTCGGCGGCATCGCGCTCGTCGGGATCGTCGGCTTCACCGTGTTCGGTCTGAGCGGCGTCTCACAGAAGAGCGATCTCGACGGCCGGGGCTGCAAGCCGGCGTGCCCGCAGAGCGACGTCGACAAGGCGAAGACGAGCTTCCTCATCGCCGACATCTCGCTCGGTGTCGCGGTGGTCGGCGCGACGCTCGCCGCCGTTTTCTACGCGACGCGCGGCGAGGAGCCCGCACCGGGACCGAAGGCCGGACGCGTACCGTCAGTCGGGTTCACGGTTGGCGCCAAGGGCGGCAGCGCGACGCTCGGCTGGACCTTCTGACCGCGGGCTCAAGGGCAAGCAACGCCGCTGTTGGGCTTCGCCGGGGAGCCAAAGAGCGGCAACGCACCCGCGTCCTCGCCGGAGACCGTACCGTACTGTAGACCTGCGGTTGCCGGCGTGTCCTCCCACTTGGTGGTGAGTGTCGAGGTCGCGGTGTAGCGATCGCTCGCGAGGCAACCGGACGGGAAGACGTACGTCTGCCCCTCGGCCCAGGTGCGCGTCGTCACCTTCGCGGTCTCGTAGGCCGCCACGCATCCGGGACCGTAGAGGCGGATCTCGAAGCCGGAGTTCGCGAGCAGATCGCCCGGCTTCGCAAAATCGAACACCTTTTCCGGCACGATCGCGTATGCGGCGCTCACGTCCGCGAGGAACAACGTTCGGTTACTCGCGACGACGAGCGATTCGCCTGTCGGTACGACCGTCGCCGCGGCGAAGGTGAACGTCGCCTTCTCCGTGGTGCCATTCGATGCGTAGACGCGCACGGTCACACCGCCGACGTCGAGCGGTGCGGTGCCGAAGTTCGTGAGCTCGAGCCACTCGTGACGATCCGACGGGGACAGGGTCCCCGAGATGGCCCGAACCATCAGCTCCGAAACGCCGAAGCGCGCGAACGCCGTGGTGCACGGACTCGGCCCCGTGTCCGCGGCGTCGACGACGGCCGAGTCGACGACGGCCGAGTCGACGACGGTCGTGCTCGTGTCCGTCGGCGTCCCGGTATCGGTCCTCGTGTCGCTCGCATCGAGCGTGGAGTCGGGGACGACCGCTGTCTCCGCGAGGCGGGTGTCGGTGGACGTCCCGTCGGGCGATCCACCATCCGTCGCGGTGTCGACCGTCGCGTCCGCGACGGTGCCCGTGTCTTCGTCCGGCTCACCGGTGTCGACGACCACCACGGTGGTGTCGCTGGTCATCGAGTCGCTCACGGCCGAGTCGGCCGCGGGACCGCCCGCGTACCCGCTGAGGTCGTTGGTGAGCGAGCAGGCCGAGGGCGTCAGCGCGAGGAGGAGGCACACGGAGAACGCGCTGGACGAGCGTGAGGTCACCCGCTCGTTTCTCCCACGCGCAGCCGCTCGGTTCAAGCGCCGTGGGCGGAGCGAGCGCCGAAGTGCTCGGCGGCCTCGTCCAGCGTGACGAAGCTGTAGCCCTCACGGCGGAGCTGTTCGACGACGGCGCCGAGCGTCTTCTCCTTGCGGTCGCGCGTGATCACGAGATCGCGCTGCGTGCGTGCGAGCTCTTCGAGGCCGTCCTGGGCATCGAGCACGTCGAGTCCGTGGAGCTCGAGGTTCACGAGCGGCTCGCCGACCACCCCGCGCGTGAGGAAGCGCGCGCGGTCCGGACCGGCGAGCATCACCGACGTGCCGATGTACGGCAGCCGGAGCCCGCGCGTCACCTGGATCGGGAGCTCGAGGAGGCCGTCGCCGCGACGCCAGTAGGGCGTGCCGACGCGGTATGGCCGCGTCGGCGCGGTGAGCACCGCGGGCGTATCGACCACGGAGCGACTCGGCCGTCCGCGGAGCGCGTAGCTCGCGATCGCGAGATCCTTGACGGCCATGTACGCGGGGCAGGGGAAGACCGAGCTGTCCCAGCGGTACCCGAGCCCCGGCAGTAGCGAGAAGACCTCGTCCGTGATCGTGTATCCCGGCGCGCGGAAGCCGCGTGGGCGGACGCCCGTCGCGCGCTCGATCGAGGTCGTGCCCTCGTCGATCTCACGCGCGATCGTCGCGCGATCCCGGCGCGTGAGGTCGTAGAGGTGCGACTGCGAGTGGTTGCCGACGGCATGACCCTCGCGCACAGCTTCGCGGAGCGAGCGCGCGGACGCGCCGCGATCCAAGTCGCTGCCGACGGCGAACAGCGTCAGCGGGACCGCGAGCGCCTTGGCCAGCGCCCGGAGCCGGGGCACCGCGAGGTCGTAGACCGTCGTCGGCGCGCCTTTTGGCTCGCCCATCCCGTGAATCGCGTAATAGTTGTGGACCTCGTCGAGATCGACGCTGATGGCACAGAGGCGCGGGGACATCGCGCTCGCTGTGTAGCGAGGCCGCGGCACGAGCGAAAGCTCTCCCTGTCACCTGATCGATCGATGGCGCCGAAGAAAGACCCCTCCCTCATGAAACGCACTTCACTTTCGCTCGCGCTCGTCGCGCTCCTCGGTTGTTCGAGCTCGGAGTCGACGCCTGCTCCGGCCGCGAACACCGACGCAGGGACGAGCGACACGCCCACGAACGACCCCGGTCTCGCGATCGCATGCACGGACACGGAGGCATCGATCTACGCCGATCCTGGCGCGCTCCCGGCCGACAAGGGCGCCATCATCCGCTGCGCGAAGGGTAGCCCGCTGACGATGGCGGAGCTCCAGGCGAAGGCGGCGGCCAACGGGTACACGGGCAAGGCGTTCACGAGCGGCGAGCCAGTGTCGGGTGACGCGCGCTCGGTGCGATAGAGGATGCGATAGACGCGCGCGCCGCTCG
>JBKJQC010000304.1:0-9621 GCA_046593995.1 Polyangiales bacterium | reverse complement strand
TGGATGCCCGCGTTGACGAACTCGACGAGCTGGCGCACCCGCGCGCGCGCCCACGCGTCCTTCGGGTAGAGCGCGGGCGTTGTAGATCTGCGGCGTGATGTAGAGGTCGGCGGCGGTGATCGTCTCGCCGAGGGCGTGACGACCTCCGAGGCCTTCCGCGTGCAGCACCTCGAGCTCACGCTCGATCGCCGGGAGCCCGAGGCCGATCCAGTGTTGCGCCCATGTCTTCTGCACGGCGAGATCGTCGGAGACGTGGCGGTTCACGCGGAGGTTCTGCAGCGGCTGGATGCCCGCGTTGACGAACTCGACGAGCTGGCGCACCCGCGCGCGCGCCCACGCGTCCTTCGGGTAGAGCGCGGGCTCGGGGACCGTATCCTCGAGCCACTCGAGGATCGCGACGGACTCGGTCAGCGGGCGACCGTCGACGACGAGGCAGGGGACGTAACCCATCGGGCTCTTCGCAGCGACGTACGACTCGTCGCGCTGCGCGCCCTGCAAGAGGTCGACGGCGTTCGAGGCGTAGGCGATCCCTTTCGCGGCGAGCGCCCAGCGCACTCGCCACGAAGACGTCGATCGCCAGTAGTGGTGGAGGACGAGCTCCACGGCGATCAGATCGACGGCTCGCGCACGCTGATCAGGATGACGGACACGTTGTCGCGGCCGCCGCGCTCGTTCGCGCGCTCGACGAGCTTCTCCACGACGAGGTTCAGATCCGCCATGTTCTCGAGGATCACGTCGCGGATCATCGGCTCGGGGACCATCTTGGAGAGGCCGTCCGAGCAGAGGAGGAAGTAGTCGCCGACCTGCGGTGCGTCGATGCGGAGATCGACCTCGACCAAGTCCTGGATGCCGACGGCGCGCGAGAGCTTCGACGCGGCGGGGCCGGTGATGCCCACGGCGCCGAGGGTGTGATCCTCGGTGAGCTGCAGGATCTCGTCGTTGCGGATGCGGTAGGCGCGGCTGTCGCCGACGTGCGCGATGTAGACGCGCTGTTTCCCCGGCGAGAAGCGGCACGACACGATCGTCGTCCCCATGCCGGACTGCGCTTCGTTCGCGCGGGCTTGCGTGAGGATGCACTCGTTCGCCATCTGGATCGCGCGGACGAGCTCGTCGCCGCGGACGGGGAGGCCCGGATCCGGATCGCCCGTGAAGGTGCGGGTGCGGAACGACTCGGAGATGACGTCGACCGCGAGCTGGCTCGCGACCTCGCCCGCCGCGTAACCCCCCATGCCGTCCGCGATGGCGAAGACGCCCTGGTCCTCCATCACGAGGTAGGCGTCCTCGTTGTGCTTGCGACGACGACCGGGATCGGTGCGTCCGACCGCGCTCACCAGGATCAGCGCCTGCGGACCGGTGGGATCGTCCTCGATGGTCAGGTCGATCGACGTGTCGATCGGGATCGCCGCTGCCTTCGGGGGGGGCGGCGGCGGGACCGAGGCGAGCTTGCTCCCCTCCGGCTCGTCCTCCGCCTTCGAGACCGCAGGCTTCACCGGCGGCGGGAGCGCGACGGCTCCGCCTGCCAGTTCGCGCGCGCCTCCCTGGGCCGTACCCTCACGCGCGAGAGTGCCTCCGCCAGTAGCCGCTTCCGCGGTCGCCTTGCCGGCGTCGCCCATGGCGCGCACGACGAGCAGCAGCACGAAGGCTGCGGCGATGGCAATACCGATCCAGAGCATCGTCCTCGGTCTTTCTCCAAGAAGCCTCTCTCGCGAGGCTCCGAAATGAACGCGCCCAGCTTACCTGAACCGCCCGGAAGATTGCGAGTAGATGAAGTCTTCGAAGAACTACGCTCACTGTAGGTAGATGAAGCTCCATCTCGTAGACGGCACCTTCGAGCTCTTCCGGGCGCACTACTCGAAGAGGCCCGACCGGCCGCAGAAGGCGACGGTCGGGGTCGTCGGCTCGCTCCTCGGCCTGCTCCACGACCGAGACGAGGCCCCCACGCACGTCGCGGTCGCCTTCGACAACCCCATTCGCTCGTTCCGCAACGACCTCTACGACGGGTACAAGAGCGACGAAGGCGTCCCGCCGGAGCTCCGCGAGCAGTTCGACGCGGTCGAGCAGGGCGTCCGGGCGCTCGGGGTGGTCGTGTGGTCCATGCGCGATCACGAGGCCGACGACGGGCTCGCGAGCGGCGCCGCGCTCTTCCGCGACCAGGTCGACCAGGTGCGGATCCTCACGCCGGACAAGGACCTCGCGCAGTGTCTCCGCGGGAAGAACGTGGTGCGCGTCGATCGCATGCGACGGAAGGAGCTCGACGAGGAGACCTTCGTGCGCGAGGTGGGCATCAAGCCGGAGAGCGTGCCCGACTACCTCGCGCTCACCGGCGACACCTCCGACGGCATCCCCGGCGTCCCCGGGTTCGGCGAGAAGACCGCGGCCACGCTGCTCGGGGAGTACGTCCACCTCGAGAACATCCCGCCGGATCCGCGCGCGTGGTCCGCCGCCGTGAAGGCCAAGGTCCGGGGGGCGGAGCGCCTCGCCGCGACGCTCGCGGAGCACCACCGGGCCGTGATGCTCTGGCGCAAGCTCGCGACGCTGGTGACCGATCTCCCGCTCGCGAAGACGCTCGACGACGTCGCTTTCCGAGGGGTCCCGCGCGACGCGTTCCACGCGTGGTGCGACGTGATGAACGTGAACGATCTGCGCGACCGACCGACGCGCTGGGGCTGAGCGCCGCGAGCGGTTGCGCCGCGCACGCGACGCGCTTCTCCTCGTTCACTACATGGCTTCCTTCCGCGCTCGCACGCTCTTCGTCGCCGTCGGCCTCTCCACGTGGGCCACGTCCGCGTCGGCCACGCTCGTCGACACGACGAACTTCACCGAGAGCGTCTTCGCGACGATCCCGAGCGGCGGAGGGTACGGACCGACCACGATGGCTTGGGCGCCGGACGGGACGAACCGCCTCTTCTGGACCAAGCAGGACGGCACGGTCCGCATCATCAAGAACGGTGTCCCGGTCACGACGCCCTTCGCGACGATGTCGCCGATCCGCACCGGCGGCGAAGAGGGGCTGATCGGGCTCGCCTTCGATCCGAGCTTCCTCGACAACGGCTACGTCTACGTCTTCGTCACGACGACCTACGGCAAAGGGGAGATCATCCGGTACCGCACTACCGGAGACGTCGGGATCGAGCGCACCGTGCTGCTCACAGACCTCCCCCAAGGCGGCAACCACAACGGCGGCGGCATCGCGTTCGGCCCCGACGGGAAGCTGTACTGGGCGATCGGCGAGGCCAATAACGCGGACGTGTCGCTCACCAACACGACGACGTTGAACTCGTCGGTTGGCCGCATGAACGCCGACGGCACGGCGCCGAACGACAATCCGTTCTTCGACGGCGCCGGCCCGAACAACGACTACATCTGGGCGCGCGGCTTCCGCAATCCGTACACGATGACGTTCCAGCCCTCGACCGAGAAGCTGTGGCTGAACGTCGTCGGGAGCTACGCCGAGCAGATCTTCCTCGTGAACCGGAACGATCACGGCGGGTACATCCACAACGTGGCGGCGACCGAGGGCTCGCAGGTCTCGCCCTACATCCAGCCCGCGCTCGACTACTGGGACTACGACGAGTCGCGAAACGTCGGCGCGTCGGGCGCGGTGCGCTCCGGCGGCATCGTCACCATCACCACGACGGCGCCGCTCCAGTACTTCAAGCCGGGTTGCCGCGTGCGCGTCACGGGCATGACCAACACCAGCTTCAACACCACCGCGCCGCACCCGCCGATCCTGCAGGTGCTGAGCCCCACGCAGTTCACCATCCCGCAGACGGGCGTCGACGCGACGTCGGGGGGCGGGTCGGTGGCGATCGAAGCCATCGGGCGGGTCGTCCTCGGCGGCACCTTCTACGACGGCACCTCGTTCCCGGCGGCCTATCGCGGCAACTACTTCTGGGGAGACTTCTCGAGCGGCCGCGTGATGCGCGCGGTCATGGGCGGCGCGACCGAGAACAAGTTCGCGACGATCGATCGCTTCGCGACGGGCATCGCGCAGTACATCGACGCGTCCGTCGGACCGGACGGCGCGATGTACTGGACACGCTACGACGGCACGTTCTACCGCGTCGCGTACAACGCAACGTCGCAGGGGATCGTGCTTTCCAATCGGCACGTGCGCATGAGCGAGGGTGGTCGCGCGCTGATCACCGCGAGCCTCGCGATCGCGCCGACGGGAAACGTCACGGTGGACCTCGGGCGCACCGCCGGCGACACCGACCTGACCGTCTCGGGCGGCGCGGCGCTCACCTTCACGAGCAGCAACTGGAACGTCCCCCAGCCGGTCACCTTCACCGCGGGCACCGATTCGGACTCGACCGACGACAGCGCGACCTTCACCGCGACGAGCACGGGGCTCACCGCCGAGACGATCACCGTGCGCGCGACGGACAACAGCAACCAGGCGCTCGTGATCTCGAGCGCCGCGATCGAAGTGAACGAGGGGAGCAGCGGGACGTTCACCGTCGCGCTCGCGCGTGCACCGGCCGCGAACGTCACCGTCTCGGTCGCGCGCACCGCGGGCGACACGGGCGTC
This sequence comes from Polyangiales bacterium, assembly GCA_046593995.1. Taxonomy (GTDB): domain Bacteria; phylum Myxococcota_A; class Polyangia; order Polyangiales; family JADJMO01; genus JALHOE01. Next base: position 5,090 of record JBKJQC010000304.1, on the reverse strand, counting down.
ACGGTCTCCGGCGGCGCGACGCTCACCTTCACGACCGCCAACTGGGCGACGCCGCAGACCGTCACCATCGCCGCGGCCGCCGACGCGAACGCGACCGATGACAGCGCGACGATCTCGGTCACGTCGACCGGCATCGGCACCCGTACCGTGACGGTCACGGCGAGGGACGTGACGGCGTCGGCGCCGACGATCACCTCGACCGCCGATCTCACCGCCGTCGTGGGCGCGCCCTACACCTACGACGTGAACGCGACCGGAACGCCGGCGCCGAGCTACTCGCTCACGACCTTCCCGACGGGCATGACGATCGACGCGACGACCGGCGTCATCTCCTGGACCCCCGGCGCAGTGGCCGTCTCGGTACCGGTCACGGTCGTCGCGTCGAACGGGAACCTCCCGAACGCCACGCAGTCGTTCGACATCGTGGTCAGCGCCGACGTCGCGCCGACGGCGAGCATCACGGCGCCGCTCGAGGGGGCCACGATCTCGGGCGCGAATGCCGAGCTCTATGGCGACGGCCTCGACGACGTCGGCACCACCCAGGCGCAGTTCTACATCGACGGCGCGCTCGTCTACACCGACGTGAACGCGGTCGGGCACTACCACCACAACGGCGGTCACGCGCTCTTCGACACGCGCACGCTGACCAACGGACCGCACACGCTGCGCATGACGGTCACCGACACGAGCGGGAAGACCGGCTCGATGCGGGTGAACGTCACGGTCGCGAACGTCGATGCGGGCGCGATCGACGGCGCGACGAGCGACACCGCGTCCTCGGACGCGACATTCGACGCGCGCGACTCGTCGATCGCAGACACGTCGATCGCAGACACGTCGATCGCCGCCGACACTTCGGTCGAGGACACCTCCGCAGGACCGGATACGGGACCTGGCATGCTCGTGGACGCAGGTGACGACAGCGAGGCCGGCGAGCTCCCGAGCGATCCGGCGGCCGAGTCGTCGGGGTGCTCGTGCCGCACCGCTGGCGCTGCCGGTCGGGGAACGGGCGCGCTCTTGGCGCTCATCGGGGCGCTCGCCGTCGTTTCGCGCCGGCGAGGGCGAGGAGCGCGAGGATAGTCGCCGCCGCATCCCTCCTCGGGCGGGACCTGCGAACTCTGGAGCTCCTTCGGCGGGAGCGTGACGATCTCGGTCTCGGAGCGCGATCGCGACGCGCGCTGATCGGGATCAGTCCTTCCAAGCGCAGTGGAGCTCGCAATATTCGTCGTGCGTGGCGATGCAGCGAGCATGTGTGATCGTGACCTCACGACGCACGGCCTGAAGCATGGAACGCGTCCACCCAGCGATGAGCGTGCAGAGGAAGTTCCCCGCCCCGAGCTCGGGTGGGATGCTCAGCTTGACCGTGACCGCGTGCGTGTCGATCGGGGTGAACTCGAAGCGGCACCAGTCGTGATTGCGGTGAAAGCCGGCCTGTATGGTGCGAACGAGAGTATGCGGCGAGCGAGCGATCTTCATCGACACGAGTTGCTTCAATCCGAGCGTACGGTAGGCGGCCGCGCCCAGGTTTTCGAGCGGCGCGCGTTGCGAATACGAGCGGAGGTAGTCGAGGTAGACCGTCGCCGGAATCCATCGGTCTGGCTCTCCCGCTTCCTCCAAGATCGAACGTGTCACTCCGGGCATCGTCCCGGCGATCGCGCGCTCACCGTCAGAGCCGAGCAGTTCGCGCACGACGTTGCGCAGATCGACGAGCGATTCACCACGCGTGCTCGGCACTCCCAGCGGCGCGGCGGAGAACAGCTCCTCGCCGGAGAGCGCCCGTTCGAACAAATCGACAAAACTCGTCGGCGAAGGCGGTCGCTCCTTCGGATCGGCCGATAGGGAACGCGTGAAGAGCTGATCGAGCGTCCCGGGTATGTCCGACCGGACCTTGCTCGGAGGCGTGAAGACAGCCGCTCGCGCACCAACCAACCCTTGATCGCCCCCGTCGGCGAACGGTGCGCGACCGACAAGGAGGTAGTAGGCGAGCGCGGCGAGCCCGTAGACGTCGAGCTGCGGCGCTGGGACGAGGGCCGGCTCGGCGACGAACTGCTCGGGGGCCGAGAACCCGGGCGTCCCGCCGACGCGCGCGGTCGCGCCCACACGCCACGTCCCCGACGAAGTCGGACCGCCGTGCTCCATGCGCATCGCGAGACCGAAGTCGATGAGCACGCGCCGATCGAGGCTCGCGTCGGAGAGGACGTTGAGCGGTTTGACGTCGCCGTGAACGATGCCGACGGCGTGCAGCGATTCCAGCGCGGCTGCGACGTCGCGGACCGAGCTGACCAGCTCGGGTGTCGGCGTCCATTGCCCTTGCGCGCGCCTTTCACGCACGAGATGGTGGAGCGATTGACCGCGCACGTATTCGAGCACCAGGAAGAACGCACCGTGCTTCGTTCGCCCCCAATTCATCGCCTGCACGATGTTGGAGTGACGGACATTGGCGATCGTGCGCGCTTCGTCGATGAGTGCCTGGTCGGCCTCGCCGCGGTGCAAGACCTTGATCGCGACGAGCGTGCCGAGCGTCGTCTCGCGCGCGAGATACACGTGCGACATCCCGCCGGAGCCGAGAGCGGCGGTGACGACATAGCGCTCACCGAGGACCTCCCCGATCAGCTCGTCGCGGTCCGGCGCAGTCTCGCGTTTCGTGGACGAGACCTTTGCGAGCATCGTCTCCGGTGGGGCTTCGTCGCTCGGGCTCGGAGTCGAGACCGCCGAAAGCGTCCGCAACCGCGCCTCGACGAGCTCCGCCGCGAGCCGCAACGTCGCGAGATCCGCCTGGAGGAAGCGGCGCGGCTCGGGTGCGAGCGCGCACACGATGCCGACCACCGCGCCATTGCTGCGGATCGGTAGCCCTGCGTAGGACTGCACGAGCCCCATCCGTACGAGCGGTGAGCTCGCGAGCACCGGGTGCTGCCGCGCATCGCTCACGACGAGCGGCGCGTCGGACTCGGCGACGTGACGGCAGAACGACCATGAGCTCGGAGTGCCGCCGGCTATCATGAGGTCGTCGTCGAAGCCCGTCTGCAGCAGGAACTGCTGGCGATCGCCCTCGATGACCGTCACGAGCGCGAGCGGTGTGCGGGCCGCCGCCGCGACGAGGTCGGTGAGGTAACCGAGGTCAGCGACGACGTCCTGCGTGAGCCTCCGGGCCGGCTTGGGTTCGACCGAGTCGATGAACGCCGAGGTCGGCGCGCACTGCGCCTTGCCTGTCACCACCGCAACGATGGATTGGGTGGACGCCGGCAGCCTAATCGTCGGGATCCCTTGCTCGCGCCAGTGCGATAGCAGGCTCGCGATGCGGGACGTCAACGCTACGCGAGGCTTCCCTGTTTCGCACGCGCGGGGAAACCAATTCGACGTGACCGCGGCATCGAGCTCGGCCAGGACGACGTCCACGTCGTCGACGTCCATTGTCGAGATCTCGTCGCGCACGATCGTCTCGACGCCCGCGCGCCGGAGCGTCTCCACGAAGAAGGTGCGTTGTTCGGGATCGGGCTCAATCACCAGGGCGCGCACGGCTCGATGGTAGGTTCTCGCCGCAGCGAAGACGACCGTGATCGCGATCAGCTGCCTTTGCCGGACGCAAACGCCGCATCGACGATGATCCGCGCTTCGTCGACGATCGCCTGCAAGTGCTCCTCTCCGCGGAAGCTCTCCGCGTAGATCTTGTAGACGTCCTCTGTTCCCGACGGCCGCGCCGCGAACCACCCTTGCTCGGTCGTCACCTTGAGCCCGCCGACGTCCGCGCCGTTGCCGGGGGCCTTGGTGAGCTTCGCGACGATCGGATCGCCCGCGAGCTCGGTCGCGCTCACCGCCGAGGGAGAGAGCTTCTTCAGCGCGGCTTTCTGCGCGGGCGACGCGGGCTGATCGATGCGCGTGTAGCGCGGCGCGCCGAAGCGCTCCGTGAGCGCCTCGTAGTGCTGGCCGGGATCCTTGCCGGTGCGCGCGAGGATCTCCACCGCGAGCAGATCGAGCAGGATGCCGTCCTTGTCGGTCGTCCAGGTGGTGCCGTCGAGCCGCACGAACGAGGCGCCCGCGCTCTCCTCGCCGCCGAACGCGATCGAGCCGTCGAGCAGACCGTCGACGAAGAACTTGAAGCCGACCGGCACCTCGACGAGACGACGACCGAGGCTCGCCGCGACGCGGTCGATCATCGCGCTCGAGACCAGCGTCTTGCCGACGCCCGCGTCGGCGCGCCACCCAGTCCGTGTGCGATAGAGGTAATCGACGCACACCGCGAGGTAGTGGTTCGGGTTCATCAACCCGGCGCTCTTCGTGACGATGCCATGTCGATCGGAGTCGGCGTCGTTGCCGAACGCGAGATCGAAGCGGTCCTTGAGGGCGACCAGGTTCGCCATCGCGAAGGGCGACGAGCAGTCCATGCGGATCTTCCCGTCGTGATCGCAGGTCATGAACTGGAACGTCGGATCGACGACGGGGTTCACGACCTCGATCGAGAGGTCGTACTCCGCGGCGATGGGCGCCCAGTACGCGAGGTTCGAGCCGCCCAGCGGATCGGCGCCGATCGCGAGCTTCGCGCCGCGGATCGCCTCGAGCTCGAGGACGTTCCGCAGGTCGTTCACGTAGGGCGTGACGAAGTCGTGCGGCTTGGTCGTCGCGGCGCGGAGCGCCTGCTCGTAGGGCATGCGACGCACGTCGCGGAGGTCTTGCTCGAGGAGGGCGTTCGCGCGCTTCTCGACCCAGCCGCTCACGGCGTTGTCCGACGGTCCGCCGTTCGGCGGGTTGTATTTGATCCCCCCGTCCTCGGGCGGATTGTGCGACGGCGTGATGACGAGCCCGTCGGCGAGCGCCGTCGTTCGGCCGCGGTTCCACGCGAGGATCGCGTGCGAGACGGCCGGCGTGGGCGTCGCCACCTCACCCCCGTGACGGACCTCGATCCCGTGCGCGGCGAGCACCTCGAGCGCGGTGCGCTGCGCGGGGAGCGAGAGCGCGTGGGTGTCCATCCCGAGGTACATCGGGCCGTCGATGCCCTGCGCCTTCCGGTGCTCGCAGACGGCCTGCACGATTGCGAGGATGTGGTGCTCGTTGAACGACGTCTTGAGCGCGTCGCGTTCGGGACCTCGGGACAC
>JBKJQC010000381.1:0-7935 GCA_046593995.1 Polyangiales bacterium | reverse complement strand
CTGGCGCAGGCATTCCCAAAGGAGCGAAGCTCCTCCGCTGCGCGCGTCGCAACCTTCTCGGCGCGTGCCTTCGTGGTCGCGTCGCTGCCGAGCCGGTCACGGATCGAGCGCACGTGCGCGTCGGTGAACTTCTTCTGCTTCAAGGCGATCTCCACCTCTCGCGACTGGAACCCGGAGCCCGTGACCGCGGTCGTCTCGCGCAGCGCCTTCTTCGCGTCGCTCATCACGTTCGACTGCGAGTAGATCGCTGCGTCGAGCTTCGCGGCGACCTCCTTCTGCAGCTTCGGGAGTCCCCCGAGCGCGGTGTGCGCCGCCGATGCATCGGCGGAGAGGTCGCCGCAGTCGCCGATCCTCTCGCTCAAGTCGTCGAGGATCGATAGCGTCTCGTCGCCACCGGAGACGGTCACATGGTGCGCGTCGGAAGTGGGGTCTCTGGAAACGATGGTGCGTGCCATGTCCGTTGCCTTTCGTTCGGGTTGTCGTGTCACTCGCCGCGCCGCGGATCGCGACCGGCTTTGATCTCTTCTTCGAGCCATTCGATCGTCTCGCGGCTCATCGCGCCGAGTCGGATCTGTTCCCTCGCCGTGCGCTCGAACTCGAACGTCCCTCGCGGAGGTGCGATCGGGACGCTGTTGCCGTTGTCGAGCCGCTGGAAGAAGCGCTTCTGCCCGCCGAGCACCGAGTGCGTTGCGGCGTCCCAATGGACGCGGTCGTACTCGAAGAACACGGAGCCGCCGTCGGTCATGGTCGGGGCACCATCGAGGGCCGCGGACAGGGCGAGGACCAGCGAATCAACACCGTCGTCCTTCCCCTTTCCACGAGCCTCGACTCGGAGAGCCCCGTTGCCGAGCGTCGTCGCCGTGAGCCCGAGCAACTGCCGCAGGATCTTCGCGCCGTCGTCGGTGTCCGGTACGGCCAGTCGACCGCCGGAGACGAACTCACGCAGGCTCAAGAAGCGCTTCGTCTGCGCGTCCGCGTTCATCGGAACGATGTCGAGCTTGATGCCCTTCGCTTGAAGCGCACTGGTCAGCTCGGCGCCCTGGTACCCGTCGCCGCGCACCTTGCTCACGCCGAACGCTTTCGCGACGTAGGCGATCCGCGTAGCGAACGCCTCTGCGAGCAGGGGCTTGGCTCGTGACGTCGGGATGAACTCGATGTGTTCGAGCTTCGCGAACTTGATCGGCGCGCTGCTACCGAGCACCTCGTAGCGGTAGCTGACGAACGCAATCGTCGCGTCGTCCCCGCCGGTGCTCGCCATGTCGACGGCGAGCGCTCCAACGACACCGGAGCGCGGTCCGAAGGTAGCGTTGCTCTTCCTGCATCGCTCAATTGCTGCTCCGTCCAAGAATGAGTCACCGGAGCCGTACGAGAAGCGGCGAGCTGCGTACTCCACCTCGAAGGTCGGCTCGTCCCCGGCGAGTTCCCGACAGCGCTCCTCGGTGATCGTGTCGTTGAAGCGCCACGTGGGACCGTGGATGACGACGGCGCCCTTGGGGGTCTTCGTCACGAGGCGATGGAAAAATCCGATCGGTGCACCGGGCGACGAGATCACCCACGTTCGCGACGTGCGCGCGAACTGCGCCTGCGATGCGGACATCGACTTGTAGAGGGCCTCGCCCGTGTCCCCGAGGTGTTCACCTTCGGGATGGTGTCCGGCCTCCTCGTAGACGACGACGGGACGCGCCGGTCCCCGCACGTGACGGGAGTTCCCCGCGACGACATCGATCAGCTTCAGGCACGTCGTGACCGGGGAGAGGATTTCTAGCGTCGGCTGATCCTGTTCGTCTCTCGTCGTGAACTCGACGCCGTACGGGCGCAGACGTTCGAGGAAGCTGGCGACGAACGAGAACGTCTCCCTCGACTGCTTCAACGTCGGCGCAACGATGGTGAAGTGTAGGCGCGTCCCCTCTGCCGCCTCGGTCTCGTGCTCGCCGAAGATTGCCTCGAACACGCAGACGGCTGCGGCCGAGTAGCTCTTGAGCGCTCGTCGCCCGGCGTTCACAACGACGAGACGTGCCGGCTCGGTGCCCCACGGTTGCTTCGTGATCGTGCGCCATAGGTTCGCCTGCTCCGTGCTCTTGGGCGCCACGCCGTACGTACCTCGAAGCATCGCCTCGACCGCGGGCGGGCACGGTGGTGCGCCGATGAGCAGAAGCATGTCGTCTGGTGACTTCGGGCTTGTGCTCGTGGTGTTCATCGAGCTTCTCCGACATCGTGAGCGATGGGCGGAAGTGACGAGACACGGATGACGGCCGAGAGCGCGATGGTGACGACCGCGGCATCACGGGTCGCGATGCTCACGGCAGTGTCCGTCACGCCGATGCATCGCCCCGACAGCGAGGCTCGATGCTCGACACCGGCGCCGGTCCTGATCGATTCGATGGAGAGTTCTTCGCCGCATGCCGCTGCGGCGAGGAATTGATCTCGATGATGCTTCTCCATGTGCCTCTCACTTCTTCTTCGCGTGACAGCACGCGCAGTCGTATTGCAGAAAGTCCTTGCGCCTCTCGCACCAACGCGGCGTCCACGGCATCGCCGGGGCGGTGGTCACTCGCGCACGTGGTCGTTCCTCCGCCGAGACGCGCGGGCGGTCGGCGACGCGAACGCGTTCCTCTTCGACCTCGTGATCGTCGACGGCCGCAACGTAGAACCCGTGCGTGTCCGGCTCGACGGCGGAACCCGTGTGACTCTCGCGTCCTCGAGGTTCGGTATGAAAAACCGATCCACTCGATCTGTTCGTCCCCCCTCCCGGGGTCGCGCCGCGAGCACCCTGCTCGGGCATGCCAACACGTGCGCGTGTTTCTTCGAGGTGCCCCCCCTCGATGCGCGTCGCGTCGGCGCGTGCGTAGCCCGCATTCGCCTCGTGGCAGACCTTCGAGCCCGGGCTCGTGGTCGCGACCGGCGGTGCGCTCGGACGCGCCTGGGTTCCCGTGGAGGCGCCGCGCGCAGTGGTGTCTCCGGTGCCGAGTCCGCGGAGCTGTTCGATGACCGTGGGGCCCCGGCGTGAGGTGGTGGCCTCGACTTCGAGGACGCGTGCGAGAGCGCGCTCGCCTGCGCTGATCAGGTCGGAGCCGGTCTTGGCCTTGCTCTCGGAGTCGAGGTCCCTCTTCGCCTCGTCCAGGTAGGCGCGGCCGAGCGCGATTCGGTCGAACGCACCGAACACCGATGCGCACGCCGCAGGCGACGCGACGCCGTGCCACCGGATGTAGCTCGCGGCGTCGACAGCTCCGCGCACGAGGCGACGACGAGCCTTGCCCGTAGCCTGAGGAAGCATCTCCAGAGACCTCGGGTCCGTCGCCAGCGCGCCTTCGAACTCTGCGACGGCCGGTGCGCCGAGGAGGAGGACCAGCTTCGTCCGCGCGTCGCTGGAGCGGTCACGTGCGTTCCGTAGCTCCCGTCGGAGCCTCGCAAGGTCGGAGGTGTTCGCGCTCTTCTTCGCGGTCTCGATGGCACGCAGGAGGGCGCGCCGCTCACCGGTCGCGAGGGCGAGTGCATCGAGCAGATCGGGGACGTCGCTGGAACCGTCGGCGGTACGCACCACGAGGGGTTGTCCAGCCGGCGTGAGGGCGCCGTAGACGGGTCGGCTCGTGGCCGTGGTCCGACGCCTCGGGCTCGGGCTCATCGGGTCCCCCGCCGGGACCGAGACAGGACCGAGAGCTGTCTCGACGCTCGGCCGCCGTCACGAGCCTTCGAGAAAACGTGCGCGTTCGCGATCCTTCGCGCCGGATACGTTGTCCACCGCGCTCGGAGGACGGTCGCGTAGACGAGCTTGATCTCGACCTCGACGGGGACGGCTGCGCGGCGCTCGGGACGCTTGCGGGGAGACGTCACCGGGCGAAGCGACGAGGAACGTTGCGCCCTGTGTGGCGTAGACTTCGCCGTGATGACGGGTCGACGCGCTCTGCTCGTGTTCGCTCTCGTCGGATGCAGTCGGTGTGTGGAGCCGAGCGCGATTGGCCCTGACCCAAGCGCACGTCCGGACGTCGCGTCGTCACCGACGCCGCAGGTGAGCCGAGAGCTAGCGACGCGCGCGGTGTGGGCGCTGTCTCGGTACGTGCAGGGGTTCGCCGTGATCAACCAGCTGCACCGCGTGAAGGTCGTCCTCACGGAGAGTCCGCCCTCAGGCTGCGCAGTCCACGACAAGGCCTGCGTGTGGAAGTTCGAGATCCCTCCCCAGGGGAACGCAGTCTGGTACGGCCGCCCCTGGGAGAAATGCGAGGTGCACCTGCATACGGGGGAGGTGCGTTGCCAGGCGTGGAAGCCCGGCGAGAGACACGACGAACCGATCGTCTGGTACTGGATGGACGCCGGCAACGCGTTCGCGCTCCCGGATGCATCTACGCCGTGACGTGCCCCGTGCGTATTCGGCTGCGCGTCATCGTCGATCTCCTTGGGCGCTCGGAGGTGTGGCCCTTGGTGCCGTCGTCGTGCTCGTCGCCCGCATTCGCGCTCTGACGTGTCGATGAGCACGGATCGACGTCTCGCCGTTCGAGATGCCGAACGGCTGTCAGAGGCGATCCTCGTGGCGCGCGTGACGTTCTGCGGCGTGCTCGCGCTGCTCGGGTTCGTGCCGGTGCTCTCCCACCGCCCAACGTTGGGCGGTCTTCGGCGGTGACGTGATGCTCGTGGTCGTGGACGTGGTCATCGCTGTTCTCCTCGCGTCACGGATCGGGGGGATGCGCTCATGCGTGACCGACGCTTGCGGCATCGCGCGGAGCAGGTCTCGGCATCACGGCGCCTGGTCGACAGTCGTGCGCCGCAGACCACGCATGCGGCGGTCACAGCTCGCGGCATGCCCTCGATGCGTGACGCACGCTCGAAGCGCTCGACGAACCTTGACCACGGGTCAGTGAACGGACCGCTGGCGACCGAATGCGAGGCAAGCTCGCTCAGGTCGCCGTGAACCTTCACCGCGTAGGGAACGATCCTGCGAAGGTTGCGCACGAGGACGGCTCGCCCCGCGGGATCGTTCGAGGTCCACTGGCGCCAACCGCTGACGGTGATGCGCCTGTTCCCCTTCGAGTGCGCGCCAACACGAGCCGTCCAGCGCTGGAGCGTCTCGTCATCCGTCGTCACCCCGTAGCCATGCTCGGTTCCGTCCTTCGGGCGACGGTCCACGACGAGCAGTGCGCCGTGGTTGGCTTCCTTGCGCGTCGCGCGGTGCGCGACGACGCGGAGGTCATCGAGGACGGCGCCGTGACCGACAGGTGCGGTGAGACTGACTGTCGAGAGCGTGACACCCGAATCACGAGTGAGGTTCGAGACGATCGACTCGACCAGATCGGAGATCGCTTGCCTGTACTCACTTCGGTCTTCTTCTCGTCCTTCGAGATCGTGATCCCGATTCTGCTTCTGGGCGTCGTGTTGATCGTGTTCTTCGTGATGAGGAGGATCCTTATCAAGTAAGGCTCGTGCAGCTCGGAGGACGAGCGCGAACGAGGTGCGATCGGACACTACGAGCGAGGCGAGCGAGGCAAGGGTTGCTCGGGCATTCTCGGGCAGTTCAACGATCGGACGATCGGTCCTTAGGGCTGCATCGGCATCGTTCGCGGCGGTGTTGCTAGGCGTGACGGAGGCGTGACCAGCGGGCGACGTGTGACGTGTCGCGGAGGTGTGACCGCGCCCGTGGATGCTGCGGACCGCGGAGGTCACCGCGTACCTCGTGCTAGCTCTCGACGCGCAGCGCGCAGGGCGATGGCTTCGTCATCGTCGCGTGGCTCGGTGAGGGTATCGGGATGCGACCGCAGCCACGCGAGAGCACTCTCGACGTCGATGCGCCGTGACCGGCCGGAGCCGAGCGACGGCAGCCCGCGGGCGACGAGCCGATCGACGGTGCGGGTGCTCGCATCGATGATCGCGGCGAACGTCTCCCGCTTCGCGAGCTTCGGCTCGATGACGATCGAGACGTTCGGAACGCGCGCGCTCACGACACGTCCTCGACTCGGAAGAGCTTCGCGAGTTCGTCGATGCCGATCCCGGTGGCGCGTGCGATCCTCTCCGCGGGCCCGCGCTGCATCGTCAGCGCGGGATCGGCCGCATGCTCGTACAGGAACGAGCGAGCGACCCCGGAGCGCTTGCAGAACGCGGCGATCGAGGGATCTCCGGTGCGGCGAAGAAGGGCCGCGAGGATCGGGTAGCGCATGGCGGACACCATGGGCTCGCGCCGTCCGCCATGTGGACTCGGTGTGTGTATATGGTCAGCGCCTCTTGAGGCGCCTGTACTCGTACCTGTCCTCGGGTCTCGCTGCGGAGAGGTCGCGGAGCTTCGTCGTTAGGTGGCGCACGCGCGCGCGCCCCGTCGGCGTGTCGCCGCTCGCGCGCGAGAACACCGGCAACGCATCGAGCCCGTACAGCACGAGAACGTGCGCGAGAGCCTTACGCGCGAGGTGGCTCCTTCCAGAGTGCTCGTCGGCGTGGCGTTGGATGCGATCGAGCGCGATGTTGATCGACGTGCGCAGACCATGACGGGAGCCCGCGCCGGTGCGTGCGCGTGCGGGAGCTTCGACGGCGCGCGGGTTCCGCTTCGTCAGCGTCGCCAGCGGTCCGAGCGGCTTGTCACTGTAGGTAATCGACTCGATGCGAACGCGTGCGTTGCGGACCACGAGGACTGGCCGGCCCGCGGTGTCGAGGTGCGTGTCTCCGACCTTCATCGGGCGACCGGGTACGGTTCGCGATTCGTACTTCGCGGAGAACTCGATCGAGACGAGGTCCGCTCGCACTCCGATCGCGGTGAGCGTGTTGTCGATGAGCGCAATCTCGTCAGCGTTCAACGCGCCGACGCCGCGTGTGATGCGACCATGCGCATCGTGTTCGCCGAGGATCGCGAACACCTCCGCGACGACCGCGCGCGGCGTCAGCCGTTCCCCTTCGCTCATGCTCGACATGATGCAGCCTGAGCGAACGACGTTCGCGGGACGGTGTACGCTCGCTCGATGCTGTCGGAACCCGAACAGGCTGCGTGCCTCGAAGTGCTCTACCGCGGGTTGGTCGAAATCCGAGCCGCCGCTGGGGCTGGCGAATCTCAGCGCGCCGCGGCCGTCGCCGACGCGTTGCACAACCTTCCGCACTTCATCGCCGGGGTGGTCGATCGCGGCAAGACACTCCAAGAGTTCCGGTCGTTCTTCCTCGATGCTCTCCGACGCGTAGACCGCGATCTTGCGCGTCACATTCTCGAACCCCTCGACCAGCTTCGTTGAGGTGTCAGCGGTCGCCACGACGTGCCCTCTCGGCCGCGAGCGACACGACCGGGGCGCCGGTGTCCTGCGCCGCTTCGAGCAGGGCGAGGAGTTCGGCCGAGAGGGGACGAGCTTGCTCGACTAGGCCGCCGTCCATCAGGGCATGGACGGCGCGGGCGAGTGTGACGACGCGAGCGAGGTCGAGATGGCTACCCCGCCCGGTCTCCGTCTGTCGCTCGTCGGCGCTCACGGTCTTCGAGCCCTCGGAAGCAGGGGCGATCGCCTTGCTTTCCGTCCGATTGAAAATCCACGTGTCGACGGTTCGATTCCGCCCCCGGGCACTAGAAAACAGGCAGATTCATCGAGAAACGAGGGGCTCGCCAACGGCTCCTCGTTGTCGTTTTGTCCGATGCATCCGGCCGCGTCCGATACGTCTGCTACAAATCTGCTACAGTCTTTGTCCTCTTTAGCCGTGCCCTCCGGCACCGGAAGAAGCTGGCCTTTTCGGCCCTTTCCGAGGGCGATGGTGGCGTCGAGGGGCATGCCCCGGGTGTGCACGCGGTGGTGCAACGTCGTCACCGGGATCCCACTCGTCTCGGACCACTCTCGAAGGGTGCGGTAGACGCCCTCGCTGGCGAGGGCGTACCCGTGCCGGGGTGCCGGGACGTGCGTGAGGGTCTTCACGGGCTCGCGCTCGACCGTGTGGGCGTGGGAGGCGTACTGCGTCCCGAGCGCCGCCCGGAGGGCCGGGGCGGCGTCC
>JBKJQC010000214.1:0-7441 GCA_046593995.1 Polyangiales bacterium | reverse complement strand
TACTTCGCGTCTTTGGCGCAGCGGAACCCGAGATGCTTGCCCGCGATGGCCGCCTCGGCGGCGCCGCTCGCCTCGATGAACTTCTCGCCGGGCTGGTCGAACTCGTCCTTGTCGCTGCCGATGTCGCCGCCGCGGAGGGCCTTGCCGATCTTCGTATCGGTCGAGGTCCATTCCTGCACGTTGCCCGCGAGGTCGAGGTGCCCGTAGGCGCCGTGATCCTTCGTCGCGGTGCCGACATCGTTCGGATCCGCTTCGCTGCCCTTGTTGTAGGCGACGTCGATCCCCTTGTCCCAGGTGCTACCCCACGGGTACTTGCGGTTGTCGGGGCCCTTCACCGCGGCGTCCCACTCCTGCGCGGCGGGGAGTCGACCACCGACGGCTGCGCAGAACGCGTCTGCGGCTTCGTAGGTGATCCACACGACGGGCTGCTTGCCCGCCTTGTCGCCGACCTTCAGACCGTCGGCGCCGTTGAGGGGCTTCTTCCCCTTCTTGTTGCGCGCGAGATACTGCGCGTACTCCTCGCGCGAGACCTCGTGCTTCTGGAGCGCGTACCCCTTCGTGCCGACGTTGAGGAACGGATTCAGCTCCTCGACGACCTCGGCCAGGGCCGGCTCCGCAGCCTTCGCGGGCTCGGGCTTCTTCTTCTCTGCAGGCTCGTCCCCCTTCGCCGGTTCGGCGGGCGTGGGAGCGGGCTGGGGCTTCGACGGGAGCGCCATCGCGATGCCGCCGCCGATCGCGAGCAGTCCCACGACCACGCCCGCGATGAGCGGAGCGGAGCTCTTTTTCTGAGGCGGACGCTGCTCGTGCGCGGCCGGGACGAAGGGGCTCGTCGACGACGAGTGGCCGCCCTGCATCATGCCCATCATGTCGGGCGAAGCGACCTGTGTGCCCGCCCCGACGTGGCCCGGCACCGGTGAATTCGCGGGGTGCCCGAACGGGGACGGGCCGGGCATCGGCGTCGTGTAGACACCGGGATTGCTCGGTGTGATCGCCGGGTTCGGATACGGCGTCTGGTTGAACGGGACGTTGCCTGCGGTCCCGTAGATGGTCGCCGGGTGCGGCGTCTGACCTGGCGTCATGTTGACGACGGGCGGAGCGGTCTGCTGCTCGCCGCCGCTCGAGACTCGCTGCGGGGGGGGCGGCGTGAAGGCGATCGGCATCGAGGTCGTGATGCCGAAGACGTTCGCGAGATCCTGCGCGCACTGACCCGCGGACGGGTACCGCTCCTGGGGAGCACGCGCCACGCAGTGCGCGAACCAGTGATCGAACGCAGGCGGGAGCTGCACGCCGACGGCGCGCGCGCGCTCGACCGGCGAGGTGATCGGATCCATGAGGATCTGCCGGTAGAGCTGCTGCAGCGAGTCGCCGTTCCAGTACGAGGTGCCGACCAGCATGCGGTAGACGACGAGGCCGATGGCCCAGATGTCCGTCACGGCGTGGACGTGACCCATCTTGTCGGTCTGCTCGGGCGCCATGTAAAGCGGCGTCCCGGCAGCCTGCGTCGCGTTCGTCTTCACGCCCTCTTCGATCAGCTTCGCGATGCCGAAGTCGAGGATCTTCGCGCGGGCCGTGCCGTCTTCACGGAACGTGAGGTAGATGTTCTCGGGCTTGAGATCGCGGTGGACGATCCCCTTGCCGTGCGCCTTGTCGAGCGCGCGCGCGATCTGCGAGACGATGGCCACCGTCTCTTCCGGCGCGAGGCGGCCGACGCGCTCGAGGCGATCGCCGAGCTCCTCGCCCTTGAGGAGCTCCATCGTCAGATAGGGGACCTGCGACGCCTGATCGAGGCCGGCGTCGAGCACTTCGACGACGTGCTCCGTCTCGAGCTCGGCGCCGATGAAGACCTCGCGCTGGAAGCGCATGCGCGAGTCCGCGGACTGCACCAACGACGGGTGCATCAGCTTGAGCGCGCGATGGCGCCGCGTCGCCGCGTCCTCCACCTCGTACACCGCGCCCATGCCGCCGGCGCGGATCATCCGGACGACCTTGTAGCGCCCCGCGAAAACGTCCCCCGGTCGCAGTTGCTGGAGCTCTTGGGCCATCGCGCCGGCAGTGTAGCTAGTAACCGGTCTTCGCGCAGCGGAAGCCGAGCCAATACTTGGCGGCCTCGTAATGGTAGCGGTCGAACGACTTCATGTACTTGGCCTCGATCTCCCAGTTTCCGCCGCGGACGACGTGGTCCTTGCCGGTGATGGGACCCGACGGA
The DNA here is from genome assembly GCA_046593995.1 of Polyangiales bacterium. Taxonomy (GTDB): domain Bacteria; phylum Myxococcota_A; class Polyangia; order Polyangiales; family JADJMO01; genus JALHOE01. The sequence continues at coordinate 5,235 of JBKJQC010000214.1, read as the reverse complement.
TTGACGAGTGCGCCCGACGCGAACTTGCCCCAGTAGTCGTAGACCCACTCCTCGATGTTGCCGCCCATGTCGTGGAGGCCCCAGTAACTGATGCCGAGCGGGTGTTTCCCGACGGGGGACGTGCCGCTGCCCGAGCAGAACGTGCCGCTGTCCGACTTGAAGTCAGCGTGCGAGCACGTCGGTGCGGCGTTGCCCCAGGGGAAGGTGCGGTTGTCCGTCCCCTTCGCGGCGAACTCCCACTCGGCCTCGGTCGGTAGGCGCTTGCCCGCCCACGCGCAGTACTTCTTCGCGTCGTTCCATTCGACGCAGTTGACCGGGTGGTAGTCCTTGCCGGCCTTGTCGTAGCTGCAGTTCGCGTGGAGCGAGTTGAGCGGCGTGAGGCAGTTGTTCGACTGCACGCACTTGCGGTACTCGCCGACCGTCACCTCGTACTTGTCCATGAAGTACGACGAGAGCGTGACGGGGTGCTCCGGGGTCGAGTCGACCGTCTGCGAGCTCCCCATGGTGAAGGTGCCGCCGGGGATCTTGATCATCGTGCCGAGATCGTTCGGCGGGTACGTGCCCGTCGGACCGGGGGCGGGCGCGGGACCGGGGCCAGGCGTTGGCGGCGGCGTCGCCGTCGCGGGCTCGTAGTACTGCGGCGTCGCGTTCGTGCTCGGCCCGTTCGCACAACGGAATCCGAGCCACACTTCGCGGTTGCCCGGCGCGAGACCTTCACGGCGCGCGGGCAGCTGATCGGTCGCCGACGAGAGATCGTACGCGCTCCCCTTGACGACGCGCTGACTGCTCGTCATCGGCCCACCCGGGTTGGTCGCGGGCGAAGGCTTGAACTTGCCGTACCAGTCGTTCGTCCACTCCTCGACGTTGCCGACCATGTCCTGCAGGTTGAACGGCGACTTGCCGAGCCCCTTCGTGCCGATCGGCGTCGTGCCGTCGCCGCAGCCCGGGGCGACGGCACCGCTCTTCTCGGTGAAGTTCGCGTGCTTGCACGTCGGCGCATCGATGCCCCACGGGTACACGTTCGAGGTCTTGCCGCGCGCGGCGTACTCCCACTCGGCTTCGGTGGGGAGACGCTTTCCCTTCCACAGGCAGAAGTTCTGCGCTTCCTGCCACGTCACGCAGTTCATCGGGTGGGCGGTGCGCTTCGTGTCCCAGTTGCAGCGGAAGTTGACGGCGGTGAACGTGATCGGCGGCGCGGAGCACTGGTTCGCGTCGACGCACTTCTTGTATTCGGCGACCGGGACTTCGTACTTGTCGATCGAGAAGTCCGAGACGGTGACCTGACGGATCGGCGCGGCGCCGGTTGCGACGCCGTCACCCATCAGGAACATGGCGCCCTTGATCGGGATGACGGCGGTCGCGTCTGCGGGGAGCTTCGCGTCGTTCGGGACGGCGGCCGGAAGCGGGCCGGGCGGCGGGCCGCTCGGCTTGCAACGCTGATCGCCCTGCGGGCCGTCGGCCTTGAATCCCGCCGGACACTCGCAGTTGCCGGAAGGGGCCAGGCTTCCCGGGTGGCAGGAGCCTGCCCACGCCGTGTCGGACGTCGAGAGGTGCGTCGCCGCGAGACAGAGCCCGAGGCCGATGGGGGCACGGAGCGCCGCGTAGATCGAGCGTGCGATGCGGGACGACGACATGTTCCTCCACCTCTGTTGCCCGCGCCGTCCGTTCCCCGGATGTTCCAGGAGGGAGAGCGCTTACCGAGTTCTTCCGCGGGAGAACGACGAAGACCGTCGAGCTGACATTCACTGCGAAGCGTTGCGTCGGTCTTCACCCACAGCAGCCCGGGACTGCGGCGAGCGGGAGATTTCTACCCGAGTCGTGGCCGTGACAGAAGAGCCGGTCGCGCTGCGCCGGCTCCGCCGAGGCCGTGCGTCCCGAATGGGCTGCCGATCCGGGGAGGAGCCGCGTGGCCGAGCTCCCGCTGCCCCCCCGCCGCGCGCGTCGAGCGGCACGCAGGGTGCCCTCTTGTCGTTGGATCCTTTCGATTGGAGGCAAGGAATGCACACTCGTGACCTCAACGTACCGCGCGGCCGCCCGGACGACGGCGACGCGTTCATCGCCGACCCTCAGGGCGGGCGCGCGCGCACGCGTGACGATCTCGCGGAGACGCTCGCCGAGGAGTTCCTCTCGTCGGCGACTTCCGGCGAGGAGCAGGGGGAGAACGTCCGGGACCAGGTCGTCGCGGAAGAGCTCGGGGGACCGTTCCTCCAGTCGACGGCGGAAGAAGAGATGGCCGACGACGTCGACGAGATGAACCCGATCGACGGGGATCGAGAGCCGTTCCCGCGGGCCGTGGGAGGCCGCTGATCAGGACTTCTTCTTCTCGGGCGCCGGCTTCTCCGTCGGAGGCGGAGGAGCCTTCTTCTCGAGCAGCTTCAGCGTCTCGCGCGCGCCGTCCGCGAGCTTCTTCGCGTGGTCGGCGCGCGCCGGGTCGAGGCCCTTCTGGGCGACGATGGCGTCGAGGCGCTTGATCGCCTCTTCGTACGCCTTGCGCGGATCGCTCGTGGTCGAGAGCGGGCCCTCGGGCTCGCCGCCGAAGATCTGCGCGGCGTCGAGCGACAAGAGCGCAGCGTCGTACGCTGCCGCGAGACCGACCGCGCCGCCCTTCTTGGCGAGCGCGTCGAGGTGCTCGAGCGCGTAGCCGGTCTTCGGTCCGTCGGGCGCTTTCGGATCTTTCGAGTCCTTCGCATCGGCCTTCTTGTTGGTCGGTCCGAGCAGCGCCTTTGCGACCGCGACGCGCAGCTGATCTGCCGGCTCCTTCGGCGCCCAGAGGCCGATGGCTTCGGCGTCGGGGCGCGATCCGTAGGCGAGCGCGATGCGGACGCGCGTGATGGCGAGCGGGGGGCCGAGCGCCTCCTTCGCCTTGTCCGGCTTCGGCGTCTTCTTGTCGCGCTCCTTCTCGGCCTCCATGCGGAGCGCGGCGGGGATCCCGCGGCCGACGGCCATCGCCGTGAGGACCTGCGGGTCGAGGAGGCTCGCGGGAGCAGCGCGCTCGAGCATCGCGTAGACGGCCCACGGCGGCAGCGTCGCGGCGATGGTCACCTCCGGCTTGGGATCTTTCGCGAGCGGATCGGGGAGCAGCAGATCGAGCTCGCGCGTCGGACGCGACTCGAACCCCGGGCGCGACTTGAACGGCTCGACCACGGCCGCGAACGAGGGGAGTGTGCGGACGTGGATGCCGTCGTGGCGCGCGAGATCGAGGCCGGTCCGCGCGGCGGCGCGCGCCTGCTCGAGGATCGGCATCGTGACCTCGTCGAGCTTCGCGTAGTAGGTGGTCTCGAGATCGGGGTCCTTCTTCGCGAGCGGGCGGAGCTCCTCCGGGAACGGGGTCGCGCGCAGCTCCCTCGCGAGCGCGATGCGCGCCGCGGCGATCTCGAAGAGCACGATCGCGCGGATCTCGGCGGGCGCGCCCTTCGCGAGGACGATCGCGTCGCCCTCTTCCTTCTCGACCGCTTCCTTCCACGCGAGCACGCTCTTCACGGCGCTGTCCGCGGCGCTCTTGTCGACCTCGGCCTTCGCGATCGCGTCGAACGCGCCCTTCTTCGGGCGCAGACGCGAGAGGCGCGACGCAGAGACGAGGGCGCGCGCGGCGGCGAGGTGCGGCGGAAAGGCCGCCTTTCCGTGGGCTTCGATCGCCGGGACGATCACCGTTTCGGCGCACTCGATCGGCCCGAGCTCTGCCGCGACCGTCTGCGCGACGAGCACCGGGACCTTCTCGCACAGCGCGGCGAGCGCGAGCTCGCTGTCGCGCCCGTCCTTGTCCCCTTTCCTCTCCGCCGCGGCGGCCGCGGCGAGGTGTCCGAGCGCCTCGCTCGACTCCTTGCACGCCTTGATGTTGGCGACCGCCGGCAGCGGCTTGCACGTCGCGGGCGCCTTTGCCACCTCTGGGACCGCGATCGGGAGCGTCGTCGGGACGGGCGCGGGTGCGCTCGGCGCCGGCTTGGGCTCGGGGGGCTTCGCCGCGGTCGTGGGCTCGGGGGTCCCTCCGCCGCATGCGACGACTCCGGTGAACAGGCTGGCGAACAGGATCGGGGTGACGAAGGGGCGGGCTCGCATGCTCGGGCTAACGTAGACTTGCTCGTCCGTCGTTTGTTCCAGGACCGTGCCGTGGCCGCGCAGTCGGCGTCAGCGCCGGAGGTTTCGGTGCGTAGAAGACTACGCCCTACCACATTGGACATTCGTGCCTTAACCTCCGCGCGCACGGGGCCGAGAGCGCGCGGCCCCTCCTCCTCGAGGTGCGTCGATGAAGCCCCGCTACGCCGCCGACTACAAGACGATCCTCTGGCTCTTCCTGGCGACGGTGAACGCGTCCGTGATGTGGGCGTTCCCTGCGACGCGCGGGTACCTGATGGTGCTCGCCTGCTACTTCGCGCTGTGCGCCGGGATCATCGCGCACAACCACAATCACTCGCCGACGTTCAAGAACCGTCGCGCGAACGACGCGCTGAACTACGTCGCGACGTTGTTCTACGGGTTCGCTGCGTTCAACTGGATCCCGACGCACAACCTCAATCACCACAAGTTCCAGAACGCGCCCGGTGACGCGACGATCACCTGGAAGATCAGCAAGAAGCACAACCTGCTCACGGCGATCACCTACCCGTTCGTCTCGGCCGCGATGCAGGCGCCGCTGATCGACGCGTACGTGAAGGAGTCGCGCACCAAGCGTCCGACGCAGTACCGCGCGATCATGGTGCAACTCGTGATCTGCTGGGGTCTGCCGATCCTGCTCACGTTCGTCGACTGGCGCGCCACCGTCGCCGTCCTGTGGCTCCCGCGCTTGTTCTCGCTCTTCGCGATCATCTACTTCAACTACGGGCAGCACGTGCACTGCGACCCGTACAGCAAGCTCAATCACTCGCGGAACTTCACGGGCGGCCTGCTCAACTTCCTCCTGTTCAACAACGGCTACCACACCGTCCATCACACGAAGGCCGGCGCACACTGGTCCCTGGCGCCCGCGTCGCACGCGGCCGTCGCGGATCAGATCGCTCCCGAGTTGAACCAGACGAACCTCGCGACGTGGATGTTCAAGTGTTACGTGCTCTCGATCTTCGACGAGAAGTACGGCACCCACCAGATCGGCCGCGCGCCCTACGAGCCGCCGGTCGAGGGCGGCGTCGACACCGAAGAAGTCGACGCGCAGCTCGAAGTCGCCTGAAGAGGTCTACGGCCGTCGACGCGTCGTCGTCCTCGCTGCAAGTCGTCAGTCGTCAGTCGTCGGTCGTCAGCACG
>JBKJQC010000052.1:0-2687 GCA_046593995.1 Polyangiales bacterium | reverse complement strand
GTGTGATGAAGCGCGTGAACTTGCCGCACTTCACCCCGCTCCCGCACCCGACGGTCGCTGCTGCCCCGGTGGGGTCGGACACCGGGGCAGCAGCGACCGTCGGGTGCGGGAGCGGGGTGAAGTGCGGCAAGTTCACGCGCTTCATCACACTCGGCTTCGTCCCCGGCGTTTCGTTCGAGAGCGGGTGCCCCCCGTTCGACGACTTGGAGGAGGTGTCCGCTCGGCGCTCAGCGCACGCTGAGCATGCGGCCACCACGACGACGAGGGCGAGGAAGATGCGCATCGGTGTGCTCCTACCGCGAATCGCTTCCGGCGCAACCGCTCTCGCGCAGGTGGCGAGCGCAAATAAAAGAAGGGCCCGTGCCTGTGCACGGACCCTTCCTCTTCACACCTCGAACCGATCGATCACATCGATCGATCGATCCGCGCGATCACATCGCGGTGCTCTTCGGACGGCAGGTCTTCTGCGTCACACCGGCGGAGGCCTCGCAGGCCTGGCCCGCGACGCAGTCCGTGTCGGCGGTGCAGTTCTTCAGGCAGTAGCCAGCGAGGCCAGCGGGCTGGCCCGCGGTGAAGGACCAGATGTCCGCGCCCATCTTGTCCTTGAGGGGGAGGAGCGCGTCGCAGGTGGTACCCGATCCGCACGCCGCGCCGCCGGTCTTGCAGAGGCCGACGCAGTAGCCGCCAGCGTCCGCCGTGTTCTTGAAGCAGAGGCAGTCGTCGGCCGTCGCGCAGGCGTCGCCCACGTTCTTCGGGTACTTGAAGGTGCAGGCGCCGCGAGCGGTGTCGCACTGGTACGTCGCGGGCGAGCCCGTGTACGTGCAGCCCGAGTTGGCCGTGCAGGTCTTGATGCAGAACTTCTGCAGCGGATCGCACTTGCTGCCGCTGGGGCAGTCGGCGTCGGCGTCGCAGCCCCCCTGGCAGGTGCCGATGCCCACGACCTTCATCGTGTTGTCGGTGCCGAAGATGCTCGGGTTGCAGGAATTCTTCCCCGCGCAGGCCACGAGGGACTTGCCGGTGCTGTCGAACTGGCACATCGCCTCGCATGCCGACTTCTGATCGCCGCTCTTCGTGCAGAGGCCGGTGCCGCCGTCGCAGAAGCGGATTGTCGTGTCGTCGGTGGCCTGGCAGACGTCCTCTGCCGGGTTGTAGAGGAAGCAGATCGGGGTCGGGTTGAGCGGGCCGACCGCGTACGCGGCGTTCGAGCAGAAGGCAAAGCCGTCGGTCAGGCCCTCGGGATCGCAGTCGTCCGCCGTCTTGCACTCCTTGCCGGTCGTCTTGGGCGTCGGCGGTTCGGCGATGCACTTCTTCGTCGTCGGATCGCACAGCGGCGTCGTCGGCGTGGCCGCACAGTCGGCGTCCTTCGTGCAGGATCCGCCATCGACCCGATTGATGACGCTGTCTTTGCCGGCGTCGGTGGCCGCAGCGGGCGTACCGCTCGAGCTCGACGAGCTACACGCGACCGACCCGACCACCATGGAGAGGGCCGCGAGGACCCCAAGAACACGCTTCGTCATGACCCAACTCCTCCTGCGATGCCTGCCGTGCGCTCGATCGAACTACGATACGAGCAAGTAACGTGAGTGGTAACGCTCCTCGTCGGAGCCGGACCCAAAGCGAGCCCCGTGCCAGATCAGCCGTTCGTCGCGACCGACGGGTCTTTCGCAGCGCCGCTTGCGCGGGTGACTGCGGGCCGAGCCCGCCGGTGTGACGTCGGCGTCATGGACCGCCGTCGCTCACTCCAGTTCGCGACCACACCGCTGATGATCGCTGAGGATCGGTCGCGGTAGCTTCCCCGAGGGCTCGCAGAGTGTGCGAGGTCCACGCGGAAGGTCGCGGACGGTATGCCCCACGGTCGCGACCGGTCAAGGCGATTCCGTCGAGGCGCGATGCGCGGTCCGACGTCGGTGGAAGAATCTTGGAGCGACAGCTCGGCCCGAGAAACAGGGCGCGGGCGGAGGCTCGCGGATCGTCGGCTCAGTCCGCGACGCGCCGCACGCTCGCCTCGGCGACGAGCCGGGCCACTTCCAGCGACAAGCGCTGCGGATCGCTCGTGCGACGTATGGCGAGGGCAAGCGCACCAGGGTTCGTCGCCGCGCCGCGTCGGAACGAGGGTGAGGCGGCCACCCGTCCGAGCTCGACGATCCAGTCCTTCCGCTCGCTCCACGCACCGCGTCGCTCTTCGAGCGCGGCTTCGACGGCAGGAGGGAGCGGACGATCGGCTTGATCGTCGGGATCGAACGCGCCGCGCGTGCTCGTCGGCGGGGACGATGGACCACCCTTCTTCACCGGGCGTGACGACTCGACGATCGTCATCACACGATGCGGATCGAGGTCGTAGCGGAGATCGCGCGGGACGAGCTTGCCGTCGCTCAGCGCCCAGTCCTCGACCTTGCGGGCTTCGCTCTCCTCGACGACGACGTCACCCTTCGCAGCGGCCGCGGCGACCGTGCGCGTGACGACGCCGGCCGCGCGCAGATGCGCGAGCTCACGCGGGTTGGGCGCGCGAGAGAGCACGAACAGATGCGGCGCGGGGCGATCGAGCGTGAGCGGCGCGAGCTTCTCGGCGACCTTGTCGAGGAGCGGACCGGCCGCGCGCAGATCGAGCAGCACCGCGGTGCGGATGCGCGCCTCGCCGACCGACGAGCCCCACTCCTCGATCGCGTGCTTCACGCCCGGGGGCACCG
>JBKJQC010001089.1:0-7162 GCA_046593995.1 Polyangiales bacterium | reverse complement strand
CGCCTCCGCGCGCCGGACAACACGCAGCCGAACGAGAAGACGGCGGCCGCGAACACACCGCCCGAAGCGATCGAGCCTGCCGTCGAGAGCGCTGCGAAGCCGCCCGCGACGGAGCCCGAGCCCGCGCAAAAGCCTACGAAGCCCCCGGCGCCGCCGGAGGTTCCGGCGAAACCGGCGGCTGCCACGGTCACCACCGCCGCGAAGGCGAAAGCGTCCTTCGCCCCCAAGCCGCCCACCACTGCGACCGTCCCCGCCCCCCCGAAGAAGCCGATCCATGACGAGCCCCTCGAGTAACCGCCGTCTCGCCGCGTGCCTCGCGGTGTCGATCCTCGCCTCGGCCTTGCCCGCCGTCCCACGCGTGGCGCACGCGGAGCCCTCCGCTGCCGACAAGACCTCGGCCCGCGACTTCATGCGCGAGGGGAAAGAGCTCCGAGCGAAGGACGACCACGCGGGCGCGCTGAAGAAGTTCCAGGCCGCGTACGCGCTCGTGCCATCGCCGATCACCGGCTTCGCCGTCGCACAGGAGCAAGTCGCGCTCGGCCAGCTCGTCGAGGCGCGCGAGACGCTTGGCGACGTCCAACGCATGCCGCTGAAGCCCACCGAGACGGAGGACGGCAAGAAGGCTCGCCAGGATGCCGACGCACTCCTCGCCGATCTCGTCGCACGCGTTCCCGTGCTCGAGATCTCGCTCCAGGGCGCGCAGGGGCCGGTCAAGCTCGCGGTCGACGGCAAGGAAGTCCCAGCGGTGGCCGCGTCCGAGGGGCTGCGGGTCAACCCAGGCACGCACGGCATCCTCGCGAAGGTCGCGGGCGCACCGGATCAGACGGCAAGCGTCGACGTGAAGGAGGGAGAGCGGAAAAAGATCGTTCTCACCTTCCCGCCGAGCGCAGCGAGCTCCGAGCCTCCGAAGTCCGTGACGGCAAAGCCCGCCGCCCCCGGTCCGAGCGAGCCCACTCCTCCGGTCGCCGAGGCGCCGAAGACTGCGGGCGACGGCAAACCCGACGGCACGATGCGGACCATCGGGCTGGTGGTCGGCGGTGTCGGGATCGCCGCGCTCGGAACCGGCCTCGTGCTCGGTCTCGCGGCGCGCTCGAAGTACGAGGACGCGAAGTCGGCGCGCTGTGCCCCCGTCTGCGACGCCGAGGGAAAGACCGAGACCGACGACGCACGATCGCTCGGCAACGTCGGCACGGTCGTGTTCGTGGTCGGGGCAGTCCTGACCATCGGCGGCGCCACTCTGTGGCTGACCGCGAAGCCGACGGAAGGCACGCCGGCAGTGACGGCAGTGAAGCTGGGACCGGGCACGTTCTCGATCGCGGGGAGCTTCTGATGGCGCGTCGATTCATCCTTCTGGCAGGGTTCGCATCTCTCGTCGGCTGCAATGCGGTCTTTGGGCTCTCCGAGCTCGACGGACCGGGTGCCGGGGACGACGAGACCGGTGTCGCGAGCGACGCCGAGCCGGTCGATTCGACGACGGTCGATTCGGGCGGCGACGACGCGCAGGGCGACGATGGGACCAACGAGGAGACGAGTCTGGACGCGCTCGCCGACACGAACGCACCGAACCAGGATTCGGCGATCTCGGACGCAGGCGGAAACGACGGCGGAACGGACACGACGCTGGTCGAAGCCAGCTCGGCCGACAGCGCCACGACCGACAGCGCCTCGACCGACAGCGCCACGACCGACAGCGCTACGACCGACAGCGCCACGACCGACAGCGCCACGACCGACACCGCCACGACCGACAGCGCTACGACCGACACGAAGCCGCTTGACACCGGCACGCCCGACACGAAGCCGCTGGACACCGGCACGCCCGACACCGGCACGCCCGACACTGGAGATCCCTGCACGGTCAGCGCGCTCTCGACGCCGCAGTGGACGAAGCTCATCACCGCTCCGGGCGACGAATGGATCAACACCCGCGGTGGCTTCCAGAAGACGCCGGACGGCAACTTCATCGCAGCCGGCAGCGCGAGGGCGTCGATCGCCGACGGCGGCCTGGCCAACCCCAACGGCTACCTCGTCAAGATCGACCCGAACGGCGACAAGATCTGGTCGCAGACATACGGTGGCGCGGCGAGCAGCGACTTCCTCTCCGTCATCTCGCTCGGAACCAGCTACCTCGCCTGCGGCGCTTGCGGCACGGGCATGGGCGGCTGCACCGCAGCACGTCACTGCGGCGTCTGTGTGAAGGCGGACGGCAGCGGCGTCGCCACCTTCACCAAGGCCTACGGCGGCACGGCGAACGACGTCTTCAGCGTCCAGAGCCTCGCTCCCGCGACGGGCGGGGGCGTGATGTCCTCGGGCTACACCACCGACAGCGATGCGTGGATCGACGGGCTGACCATGGCCATCGACGCGAATGCCACCGCTTCGACGCGCAAGACCGTCTCGGCCGACGGGGAGGACAACTTCGGCGACCTCGTGCTCGCTCCCAACGGCTCCTACTACGCGGTCGGATCGTTGAGCGGTTGGCGGACGTGTCAGCAGCCTTGGCTCGCACACTTCGACGCGGCCGGCACCAAGATCTCGACCTACGGGCTCGGCCCCTGCTCGAACGACAACATGTACTCGGGTGCGCGCCGTGGCGGCGGCACGACCGTGCTGCCGCTCGCGGACGGAACGGTCGTCGTCGCAGGCTACGAGTGGGTCGACCCCAAGAAGCGGCAAGGGTTCTTGGTCAAGGTCGCCAACATCGACACGACGCCCGCGCAGGTGTGGCGACGCTCGTTCGGCGGGAACGAGGAGGACTTCGTCAACGGGCTCGAGCAGCTCGGAGACGGGGGTTTCCTCCTGGTCGGTACCACTGGCTCGCAGGGCGCAGGCGGCACGGACATGTGGGTCGTGCGCACGGACTCCGCAGGCAACGAGGTGTGGAGCAAGACCTATGGTGGAACCGGCAACGAGACCGGCCTCGGCGTCCGCAAGCATCCGGACGGTTCGTGGGTCCTCGCGGGAACCACGCGATCGAGCCCCGCGCAGGGCCAGGACCTCTACCTCGTGAAGATCAAGGCCGAGTGCGCGACCTCGGGCACCGGCGATTAGATTAGTCGCGGGACCTCGTCACAGCCGCTTCGTCAGCACCAGACGGCGGCGGTTCGGGCCGGCGTAGTTCTCGTCTTCGTTCGCCGACCAGCCGAGCGCCTGGTGGAAGCGCAGCGAGCCCTCGTTGCCTGGCGTCGTCACGGCCTTCATGTTGCGGCAGCCGACGCCGATGCAGCTCTGGGTGAACTCGTTGTAGAGCGCACGGGCGACGCCTTTGCGTCGGTACTCGGGGTCGATGCCCACGAGGTGGATGTAGCCGAGGCTCGGTCGCTCTTCGTCGGCGGGGACGATGAACCCGAGGAGGAAGCCGACCAGGCGCGCGCCCTTCGACGCGTCCTCGACGACGCGCGCGTGCTGGCCGAGCTCGTAGAAGAAGACGGGGTGCGCGAGGATCGCGATCGGCCCGCTCCACCATTGGTCGACGACCTGCACCACCCGATCGAAGTCTTCCTTCGTCATCGGTCTCACGGACAGGTGCGGCGGCACCGTCGCGTACAGCGGCGAGTCGAGCGTCGGTGGCTTGGTTTCGATGCGATCGCTCATTCTTCGTGCAGCTCTCGTGAGGAGGCTCAGCCGCGGGACGGCTCGGCGACGGGCTTCGCGTTCAGACGGCCGAGGGCGTCGTACGCCGCGTACTTGTAGCACTCCGACAGCGTCGGGTAGTTGAAGACCATCTCGATGAGGGTCTCGAGCCCGCCGCCGAGCGTCATGATCGCCTGTCCGATGTGCACGAGCTCCGCCGCGCGCTCGCCGAGGCAGTGCACCCCGAGGAGCTTGCGCGTCGCGCGGTCGACGACGAGCTTGATGACGCCGTCGCGGTCTCCGATGATCTTGCCGCGCGCGTTGTCCGTGTAGAACGCGCGACCGACGACGTAGTCGTGCCCGGCCTTCTTCGCGTCCTCCTCGGTGAGCCCGACGAAGGAGACCTCGGGCACGGTGTAGATCCCGTACGGGAGGAGCGCGCCGACCGACGTCTTGTAACCGAGGTCGAACGCATGGACGACCGCCACGCGGGCCTGCTCCATCGAGGTGGAAGCGAGGGCGGGGAAGCCGATCACGTCGCCGACCGCGTAGACGTTCGGGACCGTCGTGCGGTAGCTCGCGTCGACGGTGATCGCCCCGCGTTTGTCGGGCTGCACGCCGATCGCGTCGAGCCCCAGCCCCTGCGTGCGGCCGTTACGCCCGGCGCAGAAGAGGAGCTTCTCGCCGTCGACGTGCCCCACGCGCGCTCCCCCATCGAGCTCGAGCTCGGTGCGGATGATGTCGTCCGCGACGCGATGGACCTTCGTGTACTTCGCGCCGAGCTGCACCTCGACGCCGAGCGAGATCATCGCCTGACGGAGCCGCTCGGAGAACTCCTTGTCCATGAACGGGAGGATCTCGGAGCGGCCGTCGACGAGCACCACATCGACGCCGAGCGCGGCGAACATGCACGCGTACTCGCAGCCGATCACGCCGGCGCCGACGACGACGAGGCGCTTCGGCAGCCGGTCGATCCCGAGGATCGTGTCGCTGTCGTCGACGTCGCTGTCGTCGAACGGGATGTCGGCCGGGCGGAACGGCTCGCTGCCGGTCGCGACGAGCACGAACGCGGTCGTGAGCTTCGCCGCGGGGGCGCCGAGCGGCTCCACGGCGACGGTGTGCGGATCGAGCATCCGCCCCTTCCCGCGGAACATCGTCACCCCGTGGCGATCGAGGTTCCAGCGGATGCGTTCGACCTCGAGCCGCCGCACCGCGTCCTTGCGCGAGAGGAGCCGCGGCGTGGCCTGGGCGCGATCGATCTCGAGCTTGATCCCATAGAGGTGTCGGTTGCGATACCCGGAGAGGACGAGCGCGGCCTCGCGCAGCGTCTTCGAGGGGAGCGTGCCGGTGTGGACGCACGCGCCCCCGGGCTCCGGCGCCGTCTCGATCAGCGCGACCCGCTTCCCGAAGTACGCGGCTTGGACGGCGCCCTTTTCGCCGGCGGGTCCGCCGCCGATCACCACGAGGTCGTAGTCGTAGGACACGGCGCGAGGATATGAACTCCGTGCTGCGAAATCCACGACGCGCCTTCTCGTCACTTCTCGTCACGGCAAGGTCTTGCTAGAGGCCGAGGCCCGCCATGACCGACATGCCCTCCGCTCCCCAAGGTGACCCCCGTGAGTCGATCCAGCCGCGTCTCGACGGCTTCGCGCTGATCCTGGGCGCTTCGAGCGGCTTCGGAGAGGCGTGCGCGCTCTCGCTCGCAAAGGCGGGCATGAGCATCATCGGAGTGCACCTCGATCGCCGCTCGGCGCAGGGGCACATCGACGATCTCACCGCGAAGATCCGCGCGACCGGCGGCGAGGCGTGGTTCTACAACGTGAACGCCGCCGACGAGGGGAAGCGGCGCGAGGTCCTCGAGGACGTCCAGAAGAAGCTCGACGAACGCGGCAAGGGGGAGAAGATCCGCGTCCTCCTCCACTCGCTCGCCTTTGGCACGCTCCTGCCGTTCATCCCCGAAGGGGGTCCCGAAACGGCGCCGAAGGAAGGCGCGAACCAGAAACAGGTCGAGATGACGCTCGACGTGATGGCGCACTCGCTCGTGTACTGGACGCAGGACGTCTGGCATCGCGGCCTCTTCCACGCGCACGGCCGCATCTTCGCGATGACGTCGACCGGCTCGTGGTCGATCTGGCCGAAGTACGGCGTGGTCTCCGCGGCGAAGGCCGCCCTCGAGAGCCACGTGCGCGTCCTCGCCTCCGAGCTCGGACCGCGCGGGATCACGGCCAATGCGCTCTGCGCCGGCGTCACCGACACCCCTGCCCTGCGCAAGATCCCCGGCAACGAGGGGATCGTCGCGGCCGCATTGCGGAAGCACCCGGCGAAGCGCCTCACCACGACCGACGACGTCGCGCGCGCGATCGTCGCGCTCTCGCAGCCGTGCCTCTACTGGATGAACGGCAACACGATCAACGTCGACGGCGGCGAGGCGATCGCCGGCTGATGCCGATTCAGATCCGCGACGACCGCAATCGGGTGCTCACGTTCTCGCGCGCACCGAAGCGCGTGCTGTCGCTGGTCCCGAGCGACACGTACACGATCGCCAAGCTGGTCTCCGTCTCGGCGCTCGTCGGGAGGACGACGTTCTGTCACGAGCCGAGCGGCGAGCTCGACGCGATCCCGACGGTCGGCGGCACGAAGGACTACGACGTCGAGAAGATCCTCGATCTCCAGCCCGAGGTCGTGATCGCGAACCAGGAAGAGAACACCAAGCAGACGCTCGAGAAGCTCGCGCAGGAGGCGATCCCCGTCTTCGTGGTGTTCCCCCGCCGGGTCGAGGACTCGGTGTCGCTGATCGCCCGCTATGCGCGGCTGCTCCACCTCGAGGGTGAGCCGCACGTCAAAGAGCTCCTTCGCCGCTGTCACCGCGCGCTCGAGACCCAACGCGCGGTCCGCGGACAAATGACGCCGATCCGCGCGTTCTGCCCCATCTGGATGGACCCGCTGATGACCGTCCACGGCGACACGTACATCAGCGATTCACTCGATCTCGCCGGCGCGCAGAACGTGTTCGCCGATCGCGAACGGCGCTATCCGCTCGCGGCCGATCTCGGCAAACGCGCAAAGATCGATCCGGGGCAGCGTGATGTCCGCTATCCGCGCGTCACGTTCGACGAGGTCGTGGAGCGCAAGCCGGATGTCGTGTTGCTCCCGGACGAGCCGCACCCGTTCACCGCGGAGGACGCTGCGAAGTTCACTGCGCTCGGGCTACCGCGCGTCGTCCATCTCAACGGGAAGGACGTGTGCTGGTATGGAGCTTGGGTGGCCGAGGGCATTCCCCGCCTCGCGGCCGCGCTCAGGGCGTAACGCCGCCACGGAACAAATCGGGATCGCCGGCGCCCTCGCGCAGAACCGACACCGCGCCGCCGGTGAGGTCGACGACCGTGGTCGGGACCGTGCCGCCGACCCCGCCATCGAGCACCAGCGACAATCCGCTGAAGTGATCGTCGATCTCGCGCGCGTCGATGAACGCGTCGCCGCCGTGGGGTCCCGCGCTGGACGAGATGATCGGGCGGCCGAGCGCGGCGGTGAGCGCGGTGACCAGCGGATGGTCGGGCACGCGGATGCCGACCTGCTTGCGCTTGAGGAG
>JBKJQC010001080.1:0-3233 GCA_046593995.1 Polyangiales bacterium | reverse complement strand
CGGCCCGCTCAAGAATGCCGACGTGCTTCTTCATGCCCGTGAGGGTCATGTCGAACTTCTCGGCCAGGTCCGTGATCGAGGCGTCGGCATGTCCGAGCTGCTCTAGAACACCGCGTCGGGTGGCGTCCGAGAGCGCAGCGAACGACGCATCGAGGCGCCCTCTCGCATACTGAACCATGTGGTTCAGTATCTGGCGTGTGGATTCGCCGCGCGCAAGGGCAGGCGTCGCCAGGTCGTGACGTCGCTCTACGATCTTCTCGCGGCGCGCGGCCTCAGCTCTCGGGTGCTGGACCCCAAGCGCGCAAGCGGGCGTGACGACGGCGAAATGCCTCGCGGAGCTCGGGGGCGAGGCTGCGCTCGGTGACCTCGAGTCGCGCGACGGCGGCTGTGACGATCTCGCGCGCTCGTTCGTGCGCATCGGCCGCCCGCAGCGCCTCTGCGAGCTGTAGTGCGGCGTCCCCGATGAGGCTCGGCGCAGTGGCGCCCTTCGTCGCCGATTCGAGCGCCTTCTCCGCGCGGGCCACGGCAAGTGGGACGTCGCCGCGTGCGAGCGCCGCGCCTGAACCGACGACGTCGATCAGCGCGTATGCGAACTGGCCGTGGCGAACCGAGGCCACGATGCGCTCGGCATCGTCGATCCGGCCCTCCGCGAGCGCCACGGCGGCGAATAGGTGCTGCGCGCGCTGACTGATGACGCCGTCTTCGACGCGAAGGAGCGGCAGCAGATGTTCGGCGGCTCCCCGCGTGTTGCCGATGGCCAACATCGCGGACGCGGCGACGAGCTTCGCGTGCTCGGTGAGCATGAAGCGGCCGCCAATCAGTGCCCCGCCCATTCGAGTCGCTTCGGTCGCATTCGCGAGAGCCTGTTCGTGCAAGCCAGCATCATGTTGGGCCCACGCGAGAAGGTAACGAACATTGACGGCGCCTGCGGGATCGCGCTCGAAGAGCGCCTCTGCGATGGGCATGGACTCGAGCACCGCGCCGAGATCGCCCGCGACGAACATCGCTGGCCACACGTGTGCGATGCGGATCCACCCGTTCGCCGCCGGTGCGCGAAACGTCGTCTTTTGGGCGTGGGCGAGGACGAAGGCGGCCCGAGCGGGCTGCCTCGAGCCGACGAGTCCCATGGAGAAAGCGTTCACCGCTTGGGCCACGCTGATGTGGTCGGGCAACGGGCGCTGCAGGGCATGGCGGAGCACTTCATCGACGCGCGCGCGGCTCCCGTGCGCTGCGGTGAAGACGAACACGGTCGCGGCGTTGAACCACGTCATGGTGCCGGGCTCGGCGCACGTGAGCGTCTCCTCCGCGATCGCGATCGTGTCGTTCACGACTCCACCCTGCCACATCAGGCGGAACAGCTCATGGCTCAACAGGTGGCCGAGCGCGTCGCCCGTCGCACCGAGACGGCGCCCGCGGGCCAACATCGCGCCGGCGTTTCGCATCGTCTCGTACATCGAGTCGGTGGCTCGCACGAGCGCATCGATCGCGCGTTCTCGCTCGCCTGCATGCTCGAAGTGATCGGCGACGCGCAGCGAGTCGTTCTCACCGCGCCCGACGAGCCACTCCGCGGCGCGATGGTGCGCACGCACCCGGTCGTCGGGGGGGAGGGTGGCGTAAGCGGCGTCTCGCACGAGCGCGTGGCGAAACGCGTACTCGTCGGCGTTGCGGGTGCGATGGAGCAGCTCCTGGCGCTGCAACCGATCGATGGCGCGCTGCAGATCTCCCGCCGCGGTGTCCCCCTCGAGCAGGTGCGCGAGCGAGCCCATCGAGAACGCTTCAGCGCGACGCGAAGTCCGTCGCGTCGATCGATGGCCTCCCACACCTCGCCCATGCCGCCCCGACCCGCGCGACGGAGGAGGTCGAACCGATCGGCGATTGCGGCCCCTCCCATGGGCGCAGCCTACCAATGATTCGACACACATCCCGTCTTCGTCGATCGTGAACGAGGCGACGATGGCTGGGGCAAGGAAGCGCAAGCGTCCCTCGCGGAATCCAGGGCGCGAAGAGCAGCTAGCCGCCGGGCGGCCCACCGTGAGGTCGACAACTTCATGACCTCGGCGAGAACGCCGCGGTCGCGAGAGTGATCAGCTGCGACGAACGTCGAGAAGGAACGGCCGGTACGACGCGACGGCGATCCACAGGCCGATCAGCGCGCCGAGGCCGCAGCACGCGTAGACCGCCGGGTCGCCAAAGACTTTTCGCGCGAGCATCGAGAGAAGCGCGCCGAGGACCACGGCGGAGGCGGCCATCACCACGACGGTGCCGAGGAGCGCGACAAGGATGGCGCTCACGCGATGGAACAAGCCCACGGTGAGTGTCGCTGTGCCGAGGACGAACACGAGGACGCCGAGCCAGATCGGCAGCTCGAATCTCACGAGCAGCGCGACCGCGGCGACCGCCGCGAGCAACATGTGCGCCCACCACATCCACTCCGGGACGAGAGCAGCGGTACCGGACCAACGTCCGAACGCGCGGTGGACCCGCATGGGCCAGCGTTCTTCCACCCGCGCATTGTCGCATGGAAGGGCGAGCGATCGCGGTGCGCACCACGCGCACTCCGATCGCCTTGAACATCGTGGCGACTGACGCGGAGGGGCCCACCCCTCCTACCATCGGGTCATGTCTTCGCGACGACTGGCGTGGGCGCTTGGTATTCTCCTCCTCGTCACGGCGGCCTGGGCTGCACGCGAGAGATCGCTCCGCGCTCGGGAACGCGCTGCGCGCGCAGCACTCGAGTCAGGGTCCGAGATGACATGCGAGTTCGTTGTCTCCGAGCTGCGCCGGGCTGGTGCTGCATCCGCTGGTGAGTACCCGCTCGACAAGAATGGACGACTCATCGAGCGCGTCGCAATGGGATGGTTGCAGCTCTACTCCGCGTGCACCCTCTCCCACGCCTCGCCGACCGGGGCGCGCGACCGCAACTCCTTCGGCGTTCTTGCGCAGACGGCTGACCGGCTGACCGGCTCGGACCTGAAGCAGACCTTGCAAGCGATGCTTTCGCTTGCGCAAGCCGCCGCGCACCAACCGATCGTCGGCCTGTGAGGCCTGCCCTCAGCGTCACCTGCGGAGATCGCGGACATTTACCTGCGGAGCCTCGCGAGCTGTCCGTAGCGCTCGACGTCTTCGAGCGAGTCGAACTCTGGGACAACTCGAACTTCGGCGGCCAGCCGGTCCTCGTCGCGAGACGCCGCTCATCACGCAATCGTTCGATGGGGAGAAGGTGAAGACCTTCG